>JAAYXX010000366.1 GCA_012515695.1 Chloroflexota bacterium | reverse complement strand
TGGCGACATCCACGTTCAGATGAACGTCGAAGATACCCGCTTTGGCGTGGCCGAATACGCCATCGACAAGCTGGGCGTCGAAACCATCGAGCTAAAGTGGGGCCAGGGCGCCAAGTGTATCGGCGGCGAGATCAAGGTGGATTCCCTGGAGCGCGCGCTGGAATTGCAGCGCCGTGGCTACCTGATCACGCCAGACCCCTCCAACCCGGCCATTCAGAAAGCGTTCCAGGATGGCGCGATCAAGCAATTCGAGCGCCACTCTCGCCTGGGCTTTATTGATCAAGAGGGCTTTGTGCGCGAAGTGGAGCGGCTGCGCGGTCTGGGCGCCAAGCGCGTCACGCTCAAGACCGGCGCCTACCCGATGCGCGAGCTGGCGATGGCCTTGCGCTGGTCTTCTGACGCAGGAATTGACCTGCTGACCATTGACGGGTCGTCGGGCGGCACGGGTATGAGTCCCTGGCGCATGATGATGGAATGGGGCGTGCCGACCATCTACCTGGAGGCCATGACCTACGAGCTGGCCCAAAAGCTGGCGGGACGCGGGGCATATGTGCCCGATCTGGCCATCGGCGGCGGCCTCTCCACCGAGGACCATATGTTCAAGGTGCTCGCTATGGGAGCGCCCTATGTCAAGGCCGTCTGCCTTGGGCGCTCCGTTATGATTCCGGCGATGGTGGGCAAGAATTTCGGCATCTGGCTCCAGGAGGGCAACCTCCCGCGCACCGTCTCCCAGTACGGCAGTTCCGTCCCAGAAGTGTTTGTGGCCTACGAAACACTGAAAGCCAAGTATGGCGCCGAAGTTGACCAGTTCCCGCTGGGCGCCATCGGCGTGTATACCTACGTAGACAAGCTCAAGGTCGGCCTGCAGCAGTTGATGGCCGGTAGCCGCAACTTTTGCCTGGATGCTATCTCGCGCGACGATCTCATGTCCCTGACGCGCGAGGCCGCGGATGTAACCGGCATCCCCTATGTGATGGACGCCTATCGCGAAGAGGCTGAGGCGATTATCCTGGGCTAAAGCAAGGCCCAGGATGCGATAGCCCTCTCTAGAGATAGTTGAGTAGCAATAGCGGGGAGTCTATCCCCGCTATTGCTTTATGTAAATAACGGCTATTCTCAAGATTTTGGTGAACTGGAAAGCTGGTGATATACTATGATCCCGGGCTAAGTGCCCCATTTATCATAGGAGGGCACAGATGACCCGTTTTGTTTTTTGCACTGGTGGTGTGGTTTCCTCGTTGGGCAAAGGTGTGACGGCTGCTTCCATTGGCCGCATCCTCAAAGCCCGTGGCGTAGACGTCGTTATACAAAAGCTAGACCCCTACCTCAATGTAGACCCCGGCACTATGTCCCCCTACCAACATGGCGAGGTGTACGTGCTGGACGATGGCACTGAGGCAGACCTCGACCTGGGGCATTACGAGCGGTTTACCGACGTTTCCCTGACCCGCAACTGCACCGTGACCACGGGGCAGATCTACTCCGAAGTTCTCTCCCGCGAGCGTCGCGGCGATTTCCTGGGGGGAACCGTGCAGGTGGTCCCCCATATCACCGACGAGATCAAGCATCGCATCCGCAAAGTGGGCGAGGAGAGCCAGGCAGACGTCGTCATTGTCGAGATCGGCGGGACCGTCGGCGATATCGAAAGCCTCCCCTTCCTGGAGGCAATCCGGCAAATGCGCAAAGACGTGGGCATGGAAAACACCTGCTACGTCCACCTGACCCTCTTGCCCTACATCGGGTCAACCGGCGAGCTAAAGACCAAGCCCACCCAGCACAGCGTCCGCGAGCTGCGTAGCATCGGCATTCACCCCGATGTTCTCATCTGCCGGGCTGATTACCCTATCGCCGATGACCTGCTGGACAAGATTTCCCTCTTTGGCGACGTAGACCGGGAGGCCGTCATTCCCCTGGAAACGGCAGAGACCATTTACGAGGTTCCTCTGATTCTGGAAAACTATGGTCTGGGGGATTACCTGACCAAACGCCTGCACCTGGACACAGCAGAACCCGACCTTTCGCCGTGGCGCTATTATGTCGACCGCCTCAAGCACCCGCAGCGAGACGTACACATCGCCCTGGTGGGCAAGTACGTGAGCTTGCACGACGCCTATCTCAGCGTGCACGAATCCCTGTTGCATGCAGCCACCTATCACGGCGCTCATCTGGTGCTGGATTGGGTTGACGCCGAGGAGCTGGAAGAGGGGCGCGGCCTGGATCGCCTGGCCCGCGCCGATGGCATTGTCGTGCCCGGCGGGTTTGGGGTGCGAGGCATCGAGGGCAAGGTCAAGGCGGCCCAGTTTGCCCGCGAGAACCGCGTCCCATACCTGGGGCTGTGTCTGGGCTTGCAGGTGATGGTGATAGACTTTGCCCGCCAGGCGCTAGGCGACGAGACCGCCAACAGCGCCGAATTTGGGCCAGATACGCGCCATCCCGTGATTGACTTGATGCTGGAACAGCGGCACATCACGGACAAAGGCGCTACCATGCGGCTGGGCAGCTATCCCTGCGCGTTGCAGCCCGGCACGCTGGCAGCCCAGGCATACGGCGCCAGCGTGGTACACGAGCGCCATCGCCACCGCTACGAAATCAACAACCAGTTCCGTGAGGCTTTGGAGCAAGCGGGCATGATCTGGAGCGGCCTGTCGCCCGATGGTCAATTGGTCGAGATTGCCGAACTGCGCGATCACCCGTGGATGGTGGGAAGCCAGTTCCATCCCGAATTCAAGACCCGGCTGAACAACCCCCACCCGCTGTTCCGCGATTTCATCGCGGCAGCCATGCGCGTGGGCGCACCAACCACCACGTCCGAAACGCGCAACGCCACCCGCTAAACAGCCCGCAGCAAATTAACAGGGGTCCGGCCAACGTCAAGATGGCCGGACCCCTGTTTCGTTACGAATAGCGCCCGTACGTCTTGCACACCTCAACCAGCTTGAAAATGTTGGCCTCCGGCGTGTCGCGGCCACACTGGTCGCCGGTAGACAGGATAAAGCCCCCGCCCGCCCCGGCGTCGTCAATAGCTTTGATGGCCGCCCGCTCGACATCCTCTGGCGTGCCAAACAGCATCACGTTCGTCGTGTGCAGGTTGCCCATGAGCGACAGCCGATCACCAAACTCTCGCTTCACCTGTGCCAGCGAGCAATCGCCCATCGGTGGCTCTTCCAGCGGGTTGATGCAGTTCAGGTCCGTCTCCTCCGCGCACATCTTGACCAGGTCATACTCGCGCCCGCAGGAATGCACCATCGTCAACACGCCCGCCTCTTTCGCCATCCGGGTAATCTTTTGCAGGGTGGGCAGGGTAAGCTCGCGGGCAATGCGCGGCGATTGCAGCGTAATCGTGCCCGACCCACCAGTCAGGATAAAGTCGGGGCGCGCGTCAATCACCATCTCTGCCTGCTTGAGCAATTGCCGCTCGTGCATCTCCCGCAACTCCTCGATCAAATCCGGCGCGTCGTAATAGAGGTAGGATAGCGTCTCCAGCGAGCCTTCAAACAGGCCGAACCAGGTGTGAAAGCCGGGGCAGATCACTGTCACCCCATATACGCCCATCTCCCCCAGTTCCTTCTGTTGCGCCCGCATCTCGGTCAGGTCGCAGGCAACAGGCTCCTGGAACAAATAGCGCACCTTGTCCCAATCCCGCCGCAAATCCTTGATGAGCTTGACCGTCTGGGTGGGCGGATCGGCGACATAGTACGTCATCTCCCCGAACAAATCGCCCGCCGGCGTCTTGACGCGGTTGGTCGTCACCCAGCGTTCCGCCGTCCGCGTGATGCTCGTCTCCTCATACTCCAGCGGGACCGGCACAGTAAACTCTGGCCCGCCATAAATGAACCAGCCGTCAATGCCAAAATGGCGCACAGCCTCCAGGTAGGCCCGCCACAACGGGGGATCGAGATGATAATAGATATCCCAGAACGGGCGGCCCGTGAGGCGGGCGGGGATCATATTCGACATATCCGGCGCGCAGGGCACGCGGTCCGGCTGCTCATTACGAATAGCGGTGAGAAAACGTTGACGCGGCGTCATTTCTTCCATGATAGGCTCCCACAGAGATGATCTCGAATCGTTAGTGAGGCAATAGGGAATCGGGCAACACCTCGCCGCCCACTGTTTCCAGCGGTCGCTGCAACACCTCATCCACCCCCTCCACAATGCGGGCAACGCAATCTTCGGGGGTGAGCGCACCATACCAAAGGCGGGTCATCTGGTCGTTCCAGATTGCCAGGCAATCCGCCAGACGCAGGTTCCACGGTAGCCCCTCGTTCTCGGCAGTATCAGCCACCTCGGCCAGTTGCGCGCAGATCGGGTACTCCCCCACCACCCGCGCATCCTGCCACGACGCCAGCCGACAGCCGGGATACGAATAGCCGCCCAGGAACATCTGCACGCCCATCTCGCGGCTGGACATGAACTTGATCCACTGAAGCGCGCCATGCGCCGACGTCGCGGCGCGGCTGATGCCGTAACTCAGGCTGGACGACAGCGCCGCCACCTTGCCGGTAACGGGATGCCGGGGAAAAGGGACAGCCTCGTAATCCTCCGCGCCGTCAGCGCCCCGCAAACTGGCGAACTCGCGTAAAGTCTGCCGCAACATGGCGACCTGCCCGCGGTGGAACATGCTCAACGGCCCCCCCACCATCTGCGCGGGGCCGGGCGCTATGCGGTTTGTGTGCACCTGATCATAGATCCAGCGCACACAGGCCAGCGCCTCTGCGCTCCCCAGTTGGCACGTCCTGCCATCCTGAGAGAAAAACCTGCCACCGAACAAGTGCAACAGGGGATAGGCGTCCAGGTCGTTGTAGCGCACAGCATATCCCAGGCGGTCCGCGCGTCCGCTGCCATCGGTGTCGCGGCTCAACCTGCGCCCGGCTGCCACCAGGTCGTCTAGCGTCCACCCATCCTGCGGGTAAGGCTCGTCCACTGCATCAAACGCCTGCTTGTTATATACCAGCAAGCCAGCCC
>JAAYXX010000365.1 GCA_012515695.1 Chloroflexota bacterium | reverse complement strand
GCCTACCACCTACCCACTTTAGATGCAATTGCCCTGAATAGCGTGGCTATGCAAGCCTGCTCTTGCGGCTGGCTGCCAGATTTGCTACAATTCGGGAGTTTGTCTGGCTATGGAAGGAAGACAAGATGGCACGAGTTGTGTTCTTGGGCACGCCCGAGTTTGGCGTGCCGGTGTTGGAGGCGTTGAGCGAGCGGCATGACGTGGTGGCGGTGGTCACGCAGCCGGACCGGCGGGTTGGCCGCGGGCGGGCGCGTATCCATGCGTCGCCGGTAAAAGAGGCGGCTGTCGCTCGCGGCCTGAAGGTGTTGCAGCCGGTGCGCCTGCGTCGGGACCGGGAGGCGTTGGAAGAGCTGCGCCAGTTGCAGGCGGATGTGTTTGTGCTGGCCGCGTTCGGGCAAATCTTGCCGCAAGAGGTGCTTGATATTCCGCCGCATGGGACGATTGGGGTACACGCCTCGCTGCTGCCCAAGCTGCGGGGGGCCGCTCCCATCACCGTGGCGATTTTGCAGGGCGAGCAGGAGACGGGCATCACGCTGATGCTCACGGACGCGGGCATGGATACCGGCCCCATTATCGCCCAGCGCAGCCTGCCGATTGCCCCTGACGACACGACGGCCAGCTTGAGCGAAAAGCTGTCGCGTTTGGGGGCCGAGTTGGTGATCGAGACCCTGCCCCGCTGGCTGGCGGGCGAGATCACGCCTGTGCCTCAGGATGACAGTCAGGCCACCTACGCCCCGCCGATTAGCAAGGAGCAGGGGGCCATTGACTGGAGCCGAACGGCGGCAGAGATAGACCGCCAAATCCGCGCCTTTACCCCCTGGCCGGGAGCCTATACCAGCTTTGAAGGGCGCAATTTCAAGATTTTGCGCGCTCGTCCTGCGGCGGCTGGCTCGCCAGCGCCCCAGAATGCGGCGCCGGGCACGGTGGTGAACACGGGCGAGGGGATCGGCGTGGTCACTGGCGGGGGCGTTCTGCTGCTGGAGACGGTGCAACTGGCGGGCAAAGGGCCGGTGGATGCGCGTGCTTTTGCCCGTGGGCAGCGGCAGTTCGTTGGCTCTGTGTTGGGGTAGTCGCAGGCGGGAAACAGTGTGTGATAAGGGTTTACTGCGGTAACCCGACGTGCCATCTCGTAGGCAGTTAAAACTGCACCAACCACTGCAATCGCCATGCATGGCGGCGCCAGCAAGCTGGCGAGGCAATGGTTGCCGCGGTTTCAACCGCCCATCCTAACGCGGCGTTGGAGGATGAACCTTGAAGAAACGAGTCTGGCTCTTGAACTTGGGGATAGAGCCATACAAGCCGATGGAAGCGTTGCAGCAAACGTTGGTAGACTGGCGGCAACGCGGGTTGATAGACGATGTGTTGATATTGCTGGAGCACGAGCCGGTGATTACCTTGGGGCGGCGGGCAGACGAGGCGCACATTCTGGCCTCGCCGGAGGTGCTGGAAGCCGAGGGTGTGCAGGTTTGCCGGACAGAGCGCGGCGGGGATGTGACATACCACGGCCCCGGCCAACTGGTGGGGTATCCCATCCTGCATCTGCCGGACTATGACCTGGGGGCCAGCGACTATATGCACCGGCTGGAGGATATGGTCGCCGCCGCGCTGGCCGAAATCGGCATCCAGACCCACAAGCGTGAGGGGATCATTGGCGTGTGGGTGGGCGAGAACAAGATCACCGCGCTCGGCGTGCGTATCAAGCGCGGGGTGACGTTTCATGGGTTTGCCCTGAACGTCAATCCCAACATGCTGCACTGGTCGTTCATTATTCCCTGTGGTATCACCGATGGGGGGGTGACCAGCGTCGCGCTAGAGTTGGCGCACGCCCCGACGATGGCCGAGATGCGCGCGCGGGTGGCCGACCATTTCGCCCGCATGTTCGGCGTCGAGTTGGTTCCCACTACCGTGGCCGAACTGGAGGCCAGGGCGGGGGAGAAGGTCCAAACAGTATAGCTTTCAACTCCCGGTGTTGATGGGGGATTTGGGGAAAAGGAGCACCATACCTGTGATAGAACAACGTCTACAGCTTTTGCGCGAGGTACTGCGAGAGCGGAACCTGGATGCGATGATCGTCAGCCAGCCGGAGAACCGGCGCTACCTGAGCGGGTTCACTGGATCGGCGGGTGTGTTGGTTGTCAGCCAGGAGCGCGCACTGTTGATCACCGACTTTCGCTATTTTGAACAGGTGAAGCACCAGGCCCCGGCGTGTGAGCTGGTCGAGATCACGAGCAGCACACGCGACGCGCTGGCGGCGCAGATAGCCGCTCTGGGGGTGCAGCGCGTGGGGTTTGAGAGCCACGTGATTTCCGTCGAAACGTTTGAGCAGTGGAAACAGGTGATTGACGGGGTTGAGTGGGTGGCAACCAGCGACCTCGTCGAGGATTTGCGGCAGGTCAAAGACGCCAGCGAGATCGAGACGATTACCGAGGCGGTGCGTATCGCCGACGAGGCGATGGCGCATATCATGGAGTGGATTCGGCCCGGCATGACCGAGCGGGAAATCGCCTGGGAGCTGGAAGTGAGTATGCGGACGCGGGGCGCTGAGGCGCTGTCGTTCACCACCATCGTGGCCTCTGGCCCCAATGCGGCCATGCCGCACGCGGTCACGTCGGATCGCGTCGTACAGGTTGGCGACCCGCTGGTGATTGACATGGGGGCGCTGTATCAAGGCTACTGCTCCGACCTAACCCGGTCGTTCTGTGTGGGTGAGGCGAGCGATGAATACAAGGCCGTGTGGGACGTGGTGCTCAAGGCGCAACTGGCCGCCGAGGGACAGATCAGGGCGGGGATGTCGGGCGTGGAGGCGGACGCCATCGCGCGCGATATCATCTATGCGGCCGGGTATGAGGGCAAGTTCGGGCACGGCCTGGGGCATGGCGTGGGGCTGGCTATTCACGAGCAGCCCAGGGCGTCCCAGTTGTTCACGGGCGCCATCCCGGCGGGGTCTATCCTGACCATCGAGCCGGGCATCTATCTCCCCGGCTGGGGCGGTGTCCGTATCGAGGACATGGCCGTCGTCTGGGAGGATGGGTGTCAGGTGTTGACCCAGGTGCCCAAAGTGCCAGTGATTCCTGGCAAGTGATCAATGTGAACTAGCCGACGCGCCCGGCTCCCGGTTGGCCGCCTGCTGGACTGGGGGCTAGGTGACGTCGGCGCAACACAAGCGATAACTCGCAAGGACACTGTCTGATTCGCCATGGTTCGAAAGCGTCTTGCCCTGTTGTTGTGTGGTCTGTTTGCTCTGGGTACGTATATTTGGGCGTTTGCTAGCCGCTTCAGTCTATCGAGGTTGATCCCCACTGGAGCGCCGCCCGATCTGGCAACCCTTACCGGCGGCTCCCCGACGGCCTATGCGCGGTATGTGGGGGCGGTCACTGTGCTATTCGGGTTATACCTGCTGGGTCTGTACCTCGCCTCTCGGATGCAGGGGCGTGCACCCGTCGCCATCGTCATCGGCTGCGGCGTCCTCTCGGCCCTGGCGCTGGCTGGTGTATACCCCTATGGCGCCTCGGATTTGTTTCTCTACGTGGCGCGTGGCCGGGTGTTGGGAATCCACGGGTATAACTCTTTGGTGGTGCCCCCGAACACCTTTCAGGATATAGCCGCGTATGTCCCGTTTCCCAGTGAGTGGGTTGATTTTCCTTCGCCTTATGGTCCCTTGTGGGAGTGGACGGCTGCCTTGCTGGCGCGTCTGGGGGATGGTAGCCTGCTGCGCTCTGTGTTAGTCTTTAAGCTGTTCAACGTGGGCGTCTACGTCGCCTGCCTGAGCGTGATTTTCGCTATCCTTCGGCGGCGGGGCCGGGAGCATATCCTGTCTGGCCTGGTCGCCTTTGCCTGGAACCCTCTGGTGCTGTTGGAAGCCCACGCACAGGGCCACAACGACCTGTATATGATGCTGTTTGTGCTGTTGGCGCTGTGGGCCTGGGAGCGCAGCCACCACTCCAGCGCCATCGTCCTGCTGGTGGTGGGGGGGCTGGTCAAATATGTGCCGTTCTTGCTGCTGCCCGTGGTGATCGTGTTGCTCTGGCGCCAGGTTCCGACCCGCGTTTGGCTGCGGACGGTAGGTCGCGGGCTGCTGGCGTCCCTGCTGTTGGGCGCGCTGATCTTTGGGCCGCTGTGGCCTGGCAAGGATTGGGGTTTGCTCAAGCAGATGGCCTTTGGGCACAACTCGGTGGCCGCCTGGCTGATTCTCACCCTGGACCGCGTGTTTGCCGTGCCAGACGCCTTCCAGATAGGAAGCTGGGCCATGCGTCTTGCGTTTGGGGGCGCGTATCTGTGGGTGATTGCGCGGGCCTGGCGCGAGGGAACCCCGGCGGCGCAGACATGCCACCGGGTGCTGTATGCCTGGTTGCTGCTGGGGGCGCTGGCGTTTGGCTACTGGTACATCGTGTGGCTGGTGGTTCTCGCGAGTCTGCTGCTAGACGAGCGGGAGAGGCTGCGCACTATTGTCTTTAGCTGGTGTGGGTTGGTTTCCGTTGTTCTGTACATTCTGAGCAGCGCCTGGAGCGATGTAATCAACATCCAGCAGGCGTACAGCCTGATTATCCCGTTTGTCTTTGGATTGCCCCTATTGCTGGCGCAGAAGTATGGAAGGTGGTTTCAGACCGTTCTCCACCTGGCGAAGCAGCATCGTTGATGGGTTGGCAGTCTTTACGTCCATTTCGTGGAATGGTGTTGCAGCCATACCCGAGTTGCGATATGATGAGGATGGCGAACCGGTCTATCGGCCAAATGCGGAGGGACACTCGCGATGACACGCAACCGAAGCGTCGGGTTACTGCTGCTGGCGTTCTTTTTGGGCATCATGATGGGGCTGGGGCTGGGATGGCAGGTGTGGCCGGTCCGATGGTACGACACCGACCCGGCTGATCTGCGCGCGCGCCATCAGGAAGAATGGGTGATGATGGCGGCGGATTCGCTGGCTGTCAACAGCAACGTCGATCTGGCGGGTGATCGGTTGGCGCGGCTGATGGATGACGACACCGGCTGGGAGCAAGTGGCGGCCCTGGTGCAGCAGGTGGCCGAGAAGCAGCGGAAGGCCGGAGATGGGGCAGCCGCCAAGCGGCTTGAGCGCATGGCGGCGATGGCCGGGCTGCCCGAAGCGGGGACAATCGAGTTTACGCCCCCACGCAGGACGCTCGTGCAGTCCATTTCCTGGCTGGGCTATGTGATTCTGGGGTTGGGGTTCTTGATCATGGCGACGGCGCTGGTAGTGGCCGTTATGGCGCGTCGCAGGCGGGCCAATCCCGCGCCTTCATCTGTAGCCGTGCCCTCGTCCGCGCCCAACCCTGGCCCAGAGGCACAGATGGGGCTGACGGGGCGCACATCGGCGGGGACTGTGCGGCTGTGGGGCGACGATGACTACCGTGGGGCTGCTCGGCAGGAGCTATATCCCAAGGATTCCGGCGGCGCTCCGCCATACAGCCGGGCGGATGCCTATGCGGCGGCGGCCAAACCGGGGCGGCCCATGCATGTGATGCCCGTGTATGCTGAGGACGAAGAGGAAGACGAGTACCTGGACGAGGAAGAGGAGATGGACCCGCGCCACATGGCGCCAACAGGCGCTACGGGCGTGTTCCTGGGCACGTTCGGGGCCGAGTACGTCTTGGGAGACGACCATTTCGAGGTCTCCTATGCCATCGAGTTGGGCGACGAATTGGTGGGCGATTGCGGGATCGTTATTGCGGATGTGATAGATGATGAGGGCGTGCAGCGTGTGGACGCGTTCGAGGTATGGCTGCACGACCTGGGCGAGCGCGGCAGCCAACCGGAAGAAGTCAAGTGCTATCTGATCAGCGAGTACGCAAGCCGGGTGGAGGCTGTTCGTGAGCGGCTGGCCGCCAGGGGGCCTACGTACATCGCCAGACCCAACTTGTCCGTCACCCTGGAGACGGAATCGCTGCGGATGCTCATTACAGTGACCGATATGGACTATGCGGATGATGAGCGGATGCCCAACAGCTACTTCTCGCGGCTGGTGCTCGAACTCAGGGCCGAGGGTACGCGGCTTGCCTAGACTCGCTCGTAGGGATCGAACAACTTGCCATACTCTTCCAGGGCAAAGCGGTCGGTCATCCCTGCGATATAGTCGCAGATGACCCGTTGCAGCCCCTCTGCGGGGATGCGCTCTTGCACTTCGTAGGGAAGCTGTAGCGGCTCGGCCTGGTAGACGTGGAACAGCCGGTCAATGGTGCGTTTGGCTTTTTCTTGCATACGCATGACGCGCCAATGGCGATAGAGGTTGGTGAGCAGAAACGCCTTGAGCTGGCGGTTCTTGGGCTGCATCTCCTCCGAGTATTGGACGAGGTCGGCAGGCTGGCGGCGCACGTCCTCGACTGAGCGCGGCTGGAGTTCCTGCAATCGGGCGTCAGTGGCATGGAGTACATCGGATACGGCCAGATTGGTGAGATAGCGCACAATGCGGCCACGATCCAGGGGGGTGATGGTGTCGCCCGACAGGCCCAAGGCATCCAGTGCTTGTTCCCACAGAGCCAGGCCGCGCAACTGCTGCGGCGCGAGCAACTCGGCGCGCAAGCCATCGTCCAGGTCGTGGGTATTGTAGGCGATTTCATCGGCCACGTTGATAATCTGGGCCTCCAACGTGGGGCGATGGTCGGGTTCATAGCCCTCTGCCTCTGGCACGTCATAATCGGTGGCGTGCTTGATAATCCCCTCACGCACTTCCCAGGTGAGGTTCAGCCCCGGAAAGCCAGGGTAGCGTTCCTCTAGTTCCTCCACAATACGCAGGCCGTGGGTGTTGTGGTTGAACCCCCCTTTGTCGGCCATGATCTCGTGCAGGGCCGATTCCCCCGAATGACCAAAGGGCGTGTGGCCCAGGTCGTGGGCCATTGCAATGGCCTCCACAAGGTCCTGGTTGACGCGCAGAGCACGGGCGATGGTGCGCGCAATCTGGGCGACTTCGAGCGTGTGGGTCAGGCGGGTCCGATAGTGGACCCCTTCGTGATTGACAAAGACCTGCGTCTTGTATTCCAGGCGGCGAAACGCGGTAGTATAGAGGATGCGGTCGCGGTCGCGTTGAAAGGCCGTGCGGTAGGGGTGTTCCTCTTCGGGGTATTGCCGCCCGCGAGAAGCGCCGCTACGCTGGGCATAGGGCGCCAGTTCCCGATCTTCCAGGTTCTCCAGTTCCCTTCTATCTGCGAGCATTTCGTCATCCTTTGCGGTTCCAGGTGAAGGCCATCCAGGTGATAACCGATTATAACATAAGAAGCAGCGCCAATAAAATGTCTTGATGATAGCCTGACGGGAAAGGGGATTGCGACAGAGGAAAGGGGCACAATAGGCTGGGCTGGCTATCCCGCTTGACAAGCGTCGCTTGCCGCGCCATCATGTCATCTATCATAGTGCTGGCGATTGCTGGAGGGTCCATGCTGATTACTCATGCTACTGTCGTGGGGTTGGATTGCCTGCTGCCGGATTATGCTGTGCGATTTCAGGATGGGCTGGTTGTAGAAGTCGCGCCGACTGGCGAACTGGCCGCCGCGCCGGGCGAAGAGGTATTTGATGCCGAGGGGCGCTATCTGGCGCCGGGCTATGTGGATCTGCACATCCACGGCACAGGCCATTACCTGATTGACAACGGCCCAGATGATCTGGCCGCCCTTTGCCGCCTGCTGCCGCGTTATGGCGTGACCAGCTTTATGCCCACCGTTTGCCCGCTCCCGCCCGGCGAGGACGCGGCCTTGGTGGCGAGCCTGGCCAGCGTGCGCTCGGAAGGGACGCAGATATTGGGCCTGCACCTGGAGGGGCCTTTTCTGACGCTTACCGGCGCGCTGCCGCCGGAGGCCATTGGCAGCGCCGACCCGGAGCGTGTGCGCGCGCTGATCGCTGCCGCCCAGCCACGCCGACCCGTTTTCAGCGTGGCCCCCGATTTTCCCGGCCTGGCGGAGTTGTTGCCGCTCATGGCTGCGAACGATACGCCGGTGTTCATGACGCATACCGCCGCTAACGTGCGCCAGACGCAGGCCGCCATTGAAGGAGGCGTGCGCCACGCGACCCACTTTTATGATGTGTACCCCGTGCCGCCGGAAACGGACCCCGGCGTGCGCCCCTGTGGGGCGGTGGAGGCGGTGTTGGCTGATCCCCGTGTGACGGTGGACTTTATTCTGGATGGGGTGCATGTGGACCCGGTGGCGGTGCAGATGGCGCTGGCCTGCAAGGGGCCGGGGGGCGTCTGCCTGATTACCGATGCCAACGTGGGCGCGGGTCTGGCGCCGGGGCGCTATGGCTTTGGCGCGGAAGAGGTCGAGTTTGCTTGCGAGGGCGGCCCGGCCCGGCTCACCGAGCGTTCGCGCCAACCCGGCACGCTGGCGGGGAGCGGGTTGACGCTAGACCGCGCCGTGCGAAACGCCGTGGACCTGCTGGGGGTGAGTGTGCCCCAGGCGGTGCGGATGGCCTCGGCGAACCCGGCCCGCGTGCTGGGGCTGGAGCGGGTCAAGGGGCAGGTGCGCCCCGGCTATGACGCCGACCTGATCTTGCTGGATGCGGGGTTGCGCGTGCTGCGCACGTGGGTGCGCGGGCAGAGCGTATACTGAGAATACTGGGAATACTTATAGGACAATTGCCCAGAACAAGGGGCGCTATTGACGCGAAGGAGCGTAGAGATGACATTCACCTACAAGCCATCGAAATGGGTGCCTTTTCAGGATCAGGAGGTATTGGAGCGGGTGCGTCGCATCCGCCGAGAGGACATCACCAAGCACCCCAACCCCAACTTTCATATTCGAGTCGTTCCTGATAGCGACATCGAATTCATCTGGGTGACGGATATGTTCTATCGCATCAAGGCCGCCGCCGATGAGGGACGGCGTCTGGTGCTGATCCTGCCCAACCCGGCCCATGTCTATCGGCACGTGGCGCGGCTGATCAACCGCTTTCGGGTGAACTGTCGCCAACTCTATACGTTCAACATGGACGAGTACGCCGACCAGGATGGGAACATTGCGCCGGAGAGCTATCCCCAGAGCTTTAAAGCGGCCATGATGAACTATTTCTACCGGGAAATAGACCCCGACCTGCGGCCGCCGGAAGAGCAGGTGCTTGGTCCCACGACGGAGAACATCAGCTACTATGGGCAGCTCATTGCCGACCTGGGGGGCGCCGATGCCTGCTATAGCGGCCCTGGCTGGACCGGCCACCTGGCCTTTATCGAGCCGGACGCGCCCGAATTTGCCGCCGACAGCCTGGAAGAGTGGATGCAGATGGGGCCGCGTGTCGTCACCCTCAGCCCGTTTACTATCGCGCAGAACTCGCTGCACGGCAGCTTTGGCATGAGCGGCGACCTGGCCCTCGTGCCGCCCAAAGCTGCCACCATCGGCCCGGCGGAGGTGGTTGCTGCCAAGTATCGCATGGACATGAACGCGCTGACCACTGCCGGGACGAACGTTTCGTGGCAACGGCTGATTACCCGCCTGGCTGCCCACGGGCCGGTGACGCCACGGGTTCCCACGTCGCTGCACCAACTGCTGGAAACCGATTTCTATATCTCGGAGACCATCGCCCAGGATATCGTGCCCCTGTGGGACAGGGGTTACTAGACGCGGCTGTTCGCCACGGCTGCCAGCCGCCATCGCGCCGGATGAGTTGCGCTGATACACCGAACCGTCTTGGTTCAAGATGGTTCGGTGTGCGCGTTTTCTACCGCCCTTGCCTCAACATTCGCTGCCATAGCCAGAGCCAAGACCAGCGGTCTGTGTGCGCCAGGTGTTTCCGGTAAGAGGGAGACTGGTTCAGGAGCCACATACGCACGAGTGGGCGGCAGAGGCGCACCAGGAGCCGTTTGACGCCCAGCCGCCGCTGCATCTCCTGCAAATAGTCTCCCAGATCGCGCTGCTGGTAGTGCAATAATGCCTCGGTTTCGCTGCTGTCAATCCAATCCGTGGCAAAGGGCCGGGCGCTGAAAGCCTCTTCTGGCAGCATCCCCACACCCATCGCTTCGAGCGTTCGGCTGACGATCTCGCGGTAGTAGTACTGGCAGCGCGACCCGCCGCCCACCAGCAGCAGCTTGCCCCATACGTCGGGGCTGCTCACAGCGTTGGCAATCGCCCGGCCCACGTCTCGCGTGTGGACGAACTCCATGCGGTTCTCTAGCGGGATGTCGAACATGCCTGGATCCATGAGCATCGTGATGGGGAACGCCGCTGCCAGCCGTAGGATCGTATACTCTAGCCCGGAGTCGCACACCATTTGCTCGCATTCTACCTTGTGCCGGGCATAGTGTTCCACGGGAGATACGGGGTCGCTCGCCTTGAGCGGGGGCGTTCTGTCGTGGGTGAGGCCGAATACGTGATAGGAGGAGATGAACACCAGCTTGGGTGGATGTGGCTGGGCTTTCATGGCCTCCAACAGATTCCGAGTCCCGCCCACGTTGATCTCACGCGACCAGTCGGGGTGGTCTTCGGATTCGACACCGGTTGCGGACAGCTTGGGGATGATAAAGGCCAGATGCACCACTACGTCTTGGCCGCGCACCGCCGCCGCCACATCCTCCTTGCGGCGCAGGTCGCCCCAAACCACCTCGGCTCGCCCTTGCAGCCGGCGGGCTGCTCGCACGCTCGCCTTGCGCTTTAAATCAAAGCAGCGCACGGTATGGCCCTGTGCCAGCAATTCCTCCCGCGCACTGGTGCCGATATTGCCAAACGCGCCTGTCAGTAATACCCTCACTCTTGTTCCTCCTTGCTTTTCAGCCCGTCGAGCAGGATTTGCACGCTCTGGCGGGTCACTTTGTCCCAGTCGGCCCCCTGGGGGTCCAATGTTGCCTGCAACAACAGCCCTACACCCAGGGATACCACTGCCTGCCCTGCGACCATTGGGTCCACTGGCCGCAGGCTCCCCTCTACAATTCCCCGCTCGATCAGGTCAGCGAAAAGCCGTTGGTAGGTGTGGTAAGGGGCGATGGTGGCCTGCCAGATGGCGGGGTCTCGGGCCGCCTGGGTCCAGAACTCGAGAAACATTTGTACCTGGCCGCTGGCATCTTTTAACACGCGCCCGATCAGCAGCGACAGGGTCTCCAGCGTTTCCGGGGCTGTTGCTCCGATGGACTGGATGTTCTGCACCTGGGCGCTGATCCCGGCGATCCAGAGATTGAACAGCTCCAAGAATAGCGCCTGTTTGGTGGGGAAATGGTGGTAGAACGCGCCTTTGCTGACCCCCGCGCGTTGGCAGATTTCGGCTACCCCCGTAGCGTCATATCCCTGCTCGACAAAGCAGTCGCGAGCTGCGTCCAGAATCTGGCTGCGAGTGATCTCGCTGCGTGCTCGAGTCGTCATGTCCCCTCCCCCTTACCAGTTGCTTTGGTAACCCGATGTGCCATTGCGTAGGCAGTTGAAACTGCACCAACCGCTGCGTCGGCATAGGCAGTTAAAACTGCACCAACCACTGCATCGCCAACAAGTTGGCGCGCCTGCCTTCGCAGGCTAGGGAGCCAGTCGCCGAAGGGCGACTTGGCAGAGTTTGCTGCGGTTTCAACCGCCCATCCTATGGCTGTTACCGAACTATTCTGTGAAAAATCATACCGACCAGTCGGTCTAATTATACCTCATGCTGTCAGGATGTCAAGGTTTTGGGCTGCTGTCGGGCGCTGCGGGTGGTGGGGTTGACAATCTGGACGGCGCGACGATATAATCCAGGCGGTTACCTGGTGCGCCGGGTGACTGTTTGCCTGGAATATTGAGATGTCTCTCGCAGAGCCTCCCGCCTTCTCCCACGCGCCCCCCCACGATCCATTCTGCCAACCCCTTGCGCGCAACGCATCGCTGGCCCAGCGTTATGCAGATGAGAGACGCGAGTGTATATAGGGCGCTATTGCGCGAGGAGGACTGATGACAAGCCCTGGTAAGCACGTCTCTTATTGGATTTCAAGCTCTCCCACAACCGATTACCCCGCCCAGTCCGAGGACCTCAACGTGGATGTTGCTGTTCTGGGGGCGGGTATTGCGGGGATTACTGCCGCCTATTTGCTAAAGCAGGCCGGGATGCGGGTGGCTCTGGTGGAGGCTCACAGGGCGGTGAATGGCGTCACCGGGCGCACTACCGCCAAGCTGACGTCTTGCCACAGCTTGATCTACAAGTCGCTGATAGACGGCTATGGCAAGGAGAGGGCGCGTCTCTATGGCCACTCGAACCAGGCCGCCATCGAGATGGTCGCCTCTCTGGTCAAGCGCCACGGGATCGAGTGCGAGTTTGAGCGTCGTCCCTTTTACCTCTACGCTGAACGCGAGCAGGACCGTGACCGCCTGGAGCAAGAGGCGCACGCTGCCCAGTCGGTGGGGCTGCCGGTCACTTTTGTCGAGCAGGCCCCGCTGCCTTTCCAGCACTATGGCGCTGTCCGCTATGATGAGCAGGCCCAGTTTCACCCCCGCAAGTATCTGCTGCCCCTGCTGGCAACCATCCCCGGCGATGGCAGCTACGTCTTGGAGCGGACCATCGCTCACGATGTCAGCGAAGAGCGGCCCTATGTGGTCACGACCGACCGGGGGCGGATCACAGCCCCCTGTGTGCTCATTACGACCCACATGCCTTTCTTGGATCGCGGCGAGTATTACCGCCGTCAGAACCCCATACGCTCTTATGCGCTGGGCGTCCGCGTGCAGAATCCAACGCAGGATATGTACATCAGCCCTTACCCCGATTTTCATTCCATTCGCACCGAGATGACAGAGCGCGGCCCCATGTTGATTGTCGCCGGTGGCAGCCACTACGCCGGGCATGTGCGCGATACCCTGTCGTATTATCGCGACCTGGAGGAATGGACCCGCCAGCATTTTGATGTGCTGTCGGTGGATTACTCCTGGTCTACGCAGGACAACAACCCGGCGGATGGCGTGCCGCTGATCGGCCACTTTATGCCCAAGTCAACCGGGCTGTACGTAGCTACTGGTTTTGCCGGGTGGGGGATGAGCATTGGCACTGTCGCGGGGTTGCTGTTGGGCGATCTGGTGCTCGGCCAACCAAGCTCCTGGAGCGATTTGTACGACCCGGCGCGCATTTGGGAGCCGCACACTGTTCGCAAGGTGGCCCACAAGGAAAAGCGGGGCATGGAGCGCGGCAGGGGGCAGAAGGTAAAGGCCGAGCCGATGTCGCCTCAAGACGTGGTTCCAGGGGATGCGCGAGTGATCGAACACGACGGCAAAAAGCTGGCCGTCTACCGCGAGGAGGATGGCCGCCTGCACGCTATCTCGGCGGTCTGCACTCATCGTGGCTGTCTGATCAACTGGAACAACGCCGAGCGCACCTGGGACTGCCCTTGCCACGGATCGCGCTACACGGTGGACGGCGAGTTCATCCACGGCCCCACAACCAGGAACCTGGCGAGGCAAGAGATTGAGGAGAAAGTGAAGCAGCCGACTCCTTGATCCTGTGCGCGGCGCGCCCTGAGGCGTGGGGGTGATACTGGTGGATCGGCCTTTATGTCTCCCCTGGGTCGTCCACCCGGCGCTATCGCCCTCACGCCTTTGCGTGTTCAAGTGGGGCGCGCCATCCTGGGCGACTTGCACTATGCCGGCAAGATGCCCAATGGCACTAACATTTGATCGTCACGGCCAGCAGATCCCCGTCACCACCCTCACCCCCGGCTGTACCCAGCCGCCCGGCATGCATGCCGCACTCTCCCAGGGGGCGAGGGCGGCATGTATGCCGGTGGCATATTGCCGCGCTTACCGCCTTCTCCCCCCGGGAGAAAG
>JAAYXX010000364.1 GCA_012515695.1 Chloroflexota bacterium | reverse complement strand
GTCACCAGATTATCTCGTACCAGTGAATGGCCGCCCTCCAGGTTAACAACTATATGGCTGCCCTCTATCGTGTTCCCCTCGACAATAATATAGCTGGCTTGCCTGATCTCATGCGGCTCGAACGTGTCATTCCCGTTCACGTCAATGTCGAAATCGTTGTTGCTCAAAAAGAGGAAATTGCCCGAGCCAAACATGCCGACCCTGGACCTGATAATGCCCGAGGCGTGCGCCCCATCCAAATAAACCGCCCAACGCCCATTCCCCACGAAATTGCAGCCCCGGCACCAGACATTATCGAGCCACGCATTGCCCCCCAACAGGCCATTATGATGCGCTTGAGGGTCATGGTAATTCTGAAAAGTAACCGAATCGAACACAACGCCGCGCACCGCGTGCAACCCAACCGCCTCCACAGCCACGCCCGCGCCATCGAACACGATATTCTTGAAATAGATGTTCCCCACGCGGCGGCGCAGACAGGCCAGGCACTCGGGGTCGCTCCAGAACGCGCACCCATTAAACTCGCCATAGTCCAATGCCCGCTCACAGCTCGCAATCTGGTTGCTGCTTCGATCATCGGCGGGGCCAAACCCGGCATTCCTGATGATCGCGCCCCCGTCGGAAACGATGTGAATATTGCTTCTCCCCACAATGCGAAAGCCATCATACACACCGGCGTCCAGCACCAGCGTGCCCCCTTGAGCGGGCAGCGCGTCAATGGCCGCCTGTAAATTGCTGCCATACTTCTGCCGCACATTAATCGTCGGCAGGCCCGCAAGGTTCTTGATCTCGCCGATGGGGATGCCTTTGGGGTTGGCAGGGTTGAGCGGGTGGTTGGCCCACCACGTTTCCACATCCTGCGTATAGTCCGCCAGATACCAGGGCACTCCGCGTAGCTCTTCAGGAGAGTCGCGGTACTCGCTCAACAGCATGGGCAGGCTGACCGCATAACTGCCAGGGCCAACGCCAGCAGGAGCAGCGCCCGCCGTAGGAGAGGGGCTGGCCGTCGCCGATACCATTTCCAGCCTGCGCACAGTCCGCTCCGAAGCGAACAAATACGGCGACAGTGCCAGCAGCAGCACGCCCAACGCAATCACACCCCAAACCCGCATCGCCCAAGATACCTTCATATGCTTCCCCCAGTCGTTGGTTTGATCAAGATAGCCCAACACCGGCTCGGAATGACCCTCGCTCAAGGGTAAGGTGGGCGCTACAGTAGGCGAGAAAGCTGCTATGAAACACAGGTGGCACCGGAACAGGGCTGGCGCTACATGCTCGCGCTATGATAGCGCACCCCGGTGAATCACACAAGCCAATAGCCGATGAGGGCGACAATCCCCCCCTCGCCCTCCGAGTTCAGAGGCAGACAGGTAGCCGCGCCATTCTGGCGCGCCTGGCCCCCTCTCCCAAAGGGCGTATCCCTCCCTCGCTCCCTGGGAGAGTGCGGCTTCTAGCCGAGCGGCTCCGTAGGAGCCGGGGGTGATGGAAGCAAACTAGTAGCCGGAGTTGAATAACCAACAAAGGTGATAACGAATGCAAGTACAATTGATTGTCAAACCAGGGCCGGGAGTTACCGGAATCTCTCGGTATACAGAGCACCTCTACTATGGGCTGATCGCAAGCGGCCTCGATGCGAGGTTGGCTCACCCCGCGACGGCCCTGCCCTGGCCGCCGCTACAGAGCGGCCTTGAGCGGCTGGGCCTGGACGTGAACACCTTTCTCTCCAGCTACCCTTTGCGCGTCGCCGTAGGGCCTGCCGACCTCTACCACCTGACGACGCAAACGCTCGCCAGCCTGTTGCTGACGCAGCGATTCCGCCGCCCGGTGGTAGTCACTGTGCATGACATCATCCCCTACCTGGTGCGACACGACCCTGCGCTCAACACGCTCCATCACTCCCTCGACGCGAGCTTTTACCGGCTTTCGTTGGCGGGCATCAAACGGGCGGATGGCCTGCTCGCCGTGTCCGAGTATACCCGGCGCACGCTGATAGAAGCCCTGGGGCTGCCCGCGCACAAAATCCACGTCGTCTACCCGCACATGGACCTGACCCTGTTCCACCCCCAACCCGTGCCCGACTCGTTCCTGGCGAAATACGGCCTGAACCGAGACGCCGAATATGTCCTCTATGTCGGCACGAACGACCCGCGCAAGAACCTGCCCACAGTGGTACAGGCGCTTGCTATCCTGCGGGCCAGGGGAAGAAACGTCAAGCTGCTCAGGATCGGCGCAGACCCCTTTGCGCGCGAAAAGGCTCTTGTGCAACGGCTGATTGCGCGCTGGGACATGCAACAGCACATCATCTTTTTCGCGGGCGTCTCAGATGCCGACCTGGCATTGTTCTACAACGTGGGCAGGCTGCTCGCGTTCCCCTCCTTCTACGAGGGCTTTGGGATTCCCGTGGTAGAGGCGATGGCCAGCGGCACGCCGGTGGTCTGCTCCCCTGCCGCATCCTTGCGCGAGGTCGCGGGAGACGCCGCGCAATTCGTGGACCCGCACAGCGCGAACGCTCTGGCGCTGGCGATGGAGCAAGTGCTCGACGACCAGGCCCTACGCGAGCACCTGCGCGCCCAGGGAATCCAGCAGGCGCGCAAATTCGCTAACGGGGACATGCTCCAGCGAATCAGGGAGGTCTACCAGTCGCTTGTCTAGTTGGACCGCCGCCATCCTTGGCTAATGGTGCTAACATTTGACTGTCGATCACCCTCACCCTACCCCTCTCCCAGTGGGCGAGGGAACCAGGCACCCTCACCCCCGGCTGTACTCAGC
>JAAYXX010000363.1 GCA_012515695.1 Chloroflexota bacterium | reverse complement strand
GGTTGGCCTTGCCGCCCTGATAATAGTAGACCGCTTGCTGGCCCGTACGCAGTGCCTCCTGCTCGTCCACGAAAAAGCGCGGCGTCGAGACGGCGGCGTCCAGGTTGACCAGGCCCCACCCCTCGTCATTGTTGGGCGCGAATCCGGCGTCGCCATAGGGCGCGGCGTACTGGCCGGGGATATCGGTAGCGGTGTGAATCAGCGTGGCCTTGACCAGCGCCGCGCTGGGCCGGGCATGTCCCCGCGCCATATATGCCTGTCGCACCAGGGCCGCCCCGCCTGCCACCAGGGGAGTGCTCATACTCGTGCCGCCCAGATACATATAATAGTTGTTAATGCTTCCCCAGCCGCTATGCCGGGCCAGACTAGAGCGCATGGAGGCAACCCACGTGCCAGGGGCCACCACGCTAGGCACAATACGCCCATCCAGGGCTGGCCCGCGCCCGCTAAAGGCCATCATCCCCGCGCCGCCCGCGTTTGCCATCGGGTCGTTGCGAATAGGGTCGGCGGGAAACTTGGAGCTGGCGAACTGGCCGTAGGTCTGGTATCCCCAGCCGGGGGAGAGGTTGGGGCGCAGGTTTTCCACGCCCCCCACCGAGATAATATTCTTGGAAGTAGAGGGAGGCAGCGCCGAGCCGTAATCCACCCGGCCATCGCCGTTGGCATCGCGGCCCTCGTTGCCCGTGGCGAACAGCACCACCATATCCCGATGCTCCCAGATGAACTGGTCGGTTTGTCTGCTCCAGATGTCGTATGATCCGGCCTCGCCCATGCCGCCGCCCCACGAGTTGGAATGCACCCGCGCCCCCCAGCCATAAGCCTCCGCGTATAGGGCGTTGAGGTCCGCTGGAACGCCCACCAGCCAATAGCCGTCGCTATAGCCCTGATTCTTGCCGTAATCGCTAAAACGGCAATATTGCTCTAGCGCCTGAAAGGTCAATTG
The DNA here is from genome assembly GCA_012515695.1 of Chloroflexota bacterium. Taxonomy (GTDB): domain Bacteria; phylum Chloroflexota; class Anaerolineae; order UBA1429; family UBA1429; genus JAAYXX01. The sequence continues at coordinate 2,723 of JAAYXX010000363.1, read as the reverse complement.
CGCCTGGGGAGCCACGCCCCGATAGAGGCCATTGGAAGCATACCCATTGCCCGCGACCGAGCCTGCGACGTGCGTGCCGTGGCCGGAATCCAGGTCCGCCGGGCCGTCGTTATCGGTGGGGTTGTTCAAATAGGGGTAATAGAGCGGCGAGATGGGCCAGCTACTCATGTGGGCCACGCGGTTGAGAATGTCTCTGTGCAGGCTGCCATAGTTGCCCGTGTCCAGCCCCGTGTCCGCCACGTTGACAAGCTGGCCCTGTCCAGCAAAGCCGGTCTCCCACGCCTGGTTGGCGCCAATTTCACCACGGGCCGCGTCGTTCTGGATGCGCGGGATAGAGAAAGGGGCGATCCATTCCACTTCGGCCAGGCCGCTCAACCGGGCAAGGGCAGCAGAATCGGCCTCCACGACCAGCGTGCGCCCCTCGTGGCTCATCAATCGCACGCCCAGCTCTGGCAGGCGCGCCAGCAGTTCCTCCCCCGCTTCCCCGGCCAACTCGACGCGCACTGTCTGGGTCTGGCGGCTCGCGGTCAGGGCCTCCGGACTGATGCGAAAGCCGGGCTGATATGGCCCGACCCACAGCACGCCCTCCAGCTGGGCCAGATTGCGGGCCGCTGCCGCGTCCACCGACACTTTGTAGGCATAGTCGGGGATATAGTCCAGAATGGTGGCCCCTGCCGCTTCCAGGGCTGCCCGCCATTCCTCCAAAACAGGGCCTTGGAACTGCACCAGCAGCACGCGCTCCCCCTCGATGGCCGAGGGCGCCCCCTCTGTGGCGCGCAAGGGTTCGGCTATCCCCGGCTGCTGGCCCTGAGCAGGCACGAACGTGGCGGCGCGCAGGTAAATCGCGGGCAGGTCGGTCGGCGGCACCGCAGACCCTTGCGACTCGACGCGCGCGAGTCCAGGAGTCAGCAGCGACGCGACGATGATGCTGATAACGCACAGCAAAAAGAACAGCCTTCTCACAAGCACCTCTTTTTCAAGTACTCGCTCCCCGTAGGAGATTCAGAGGGGGACAGGCGCGGCTTAAGTGACAGGCTGTCCGCCCTTGAGCCGTAGAAGAGAGGAGTGTATGGGCTAACGTTGGTTGGCAATGCCACGAGTGATAGACGCATATGGCAGGCGACAGGTTCCAGGGGGTGATACACATAGCCGCGCTATCCATCCCTCGCACTATGCCCCGCCTGGGACATTCAGTCCCAGGCGGCGGACATTGGACCGCCGGCTTCCAGCCGGCACAATTGCAAGCCGCCAGGGATGGCGGCGGTCCAGTCCTCTTCCACGGCGCGAGCCAGATGTTACGGCGTTAATTTCTCAATCTTCATAGTGAGTCAGAGGGCGCTAACTGGTGGCAATGTCGTAGAATCGGTAGGTGCGGTAGATCCGTCCGCCCATCATCTCGATCCCGCGCATCACCTTGTAGTTGTCTTCCAAAATCCAGGACATTTCGGCCCACTTGTAGCCCTTTTTGACCGCCACGCGGCAGCCTTCCTGGTAGAACAGGGACTCGATTCCCTTCAAGCGGTGCTCTTCCTTCACCCCCATAATCAGCACGCGCATGTTGGTCATCTTGCGCTTGTACCAGAGGTACTTGAGCCAGCCCACGGGGAACAGGCGCCCGCCCAGGTGCAGGGCCACCTGGTTGAAATCGGGCAGGACGATAAAGCAGCCCACAGCCTCGCCATCGAGAAAAGCCATATAGGTGAGGTCAGGGTCGAGCAGCGGGGCCAGGCTCTTGGCCAAAAAGTCAAACTCGGCGTCGGTCATGGGCAGCGCGCCCCAGTTCTTGGACCACGCCTCGCGGTGGATGGGCTTGAGCAGTTCCAGCTCGTCCCTCAGGTGCTTGAGGTCCACATTGCGAATCTGCACGCCATAGCGTTCCTTGGCGATGCGGGCCACCCGCGACACCTGCGCGGGCAGGTTCTCCAGGTTGGTGCCATAGCTGCCGATATCGAGCAGGTACGCGTAAATATCCTTGGCCTTGACAAAGCCGTAACGCTCGATAAGGGTCTGATAATAGCGCGGGTTGTAGGTCATCATCACCATCGGGCTGCCGTCAAAGCCGTCGATGAGCAGACCACACTCGTCGTTGATATTCAGGTTCATGGGGCCGCGCATGATCTGGCGGCCACGGGCAGCCAACCACTCGCGAGCAGCATCGAACAGGGCCGCGGCCACCTCGTAATCGTCAATCACCTCGAATTGCCCAAAGAAGCCAACCGGCTCTTGCCATACTCGCGGATGCACCTCGTCGTTGATAGCGGCGATGGTTCCCACCGTTTTGCCCCCGCGCACGGCGCGGAAAAACTGCACTTCCGCGTGCTCGAAAAAGGGGTTGTGCTGGGGATCAAAATGCTGAAAACGCTCGCGAATCAAGGGAGGCACCCAATAGGGGTCGGAGCGATACAACTCGAACGGGAACATGATAAAGGACTTTAAATCCCGGCGATTGTTGACTGGTACGATGTGCAGGTCAGACCCGGCCATGCTTTCTCCTTCGATGACGCCCTTGCGAGCCTTTATGATTCCAAACACCTCCGGGGGCTGGCAGATACGCTGTGAGCAACCAGAAGGTGGTCGAACTTGAGTTTAACCCCATATGGAGAGAGGTCAAATTGAATGGGTGCGCCATGTCGTAGGCAGTTGAAAGTCGTAGGCAGTTGAAACTGCACCAACGTTTGCAAAGCCGCCCTTCGGCGGCTGGGAAGCGAACCTGCGAAGGCAGG
>JAAYXX010000362.1 GCA_012515695.1 Chloroflexota bacterium | reverse complement strand
GCCACGGGGATCGAAAGGGGTGAATCCAATCGACATCTTGCACCTAATCGACAGGCTGGAGGATTTGCTGGAGCATGGTTGGCGTCTGCCCCTGGGGAACAAGGTCGCCATCGACCAGGACATGTTCTTGAATATCATCGACCAGATGCGGATCGTCATTCCTCAGGAGATCAAGCAGGCCCGAGAGGTTCAGCAAGAGCGGGACAGGTATGTCGCGCAGGCCCACGAGGAGGCGCGGCGGATCATTGCCCAGGCGCGAGAGGATGCTGCTCGCCAATTGGACGAGCACAAGCTGCGCAAGGCTGCCGACGCTCAGGCGGAGGCCATCATCCAACGCGCCCAGCAAGAGGCATCCCGCATTCGTTCGGGGGCTGATGAATACGCCGAAGCCAAGTTGAAAGAGTTGGCGGGGAATCTGTCCCAGTTGCAGCGAGTCATTGAGAATGGACTCGACCTGTTGGAGAGCCGGCGCGCCCAGTATCTCGAACAGGCTGCCGCGGAGGCGAGCCGTGAGCCGACCCCGCATGTGGCCCTGATCAAAGACGACTCGGAAGCACAGACGGCGGCGCAAAGTCAGGCAGGCTGACAGGCTGTAGCTGGCCACGTTGGCGAATCGCCAATGGCGATTCATTTTGACATGATGCCCTCGCTCATCTATAATGAGTGAATGCCCGGAATTGGGCATCTGTTTTGTGCGGTGTCCGGGCTTGCCCAGTAGGGCAGTTCGGCATCCGCCAGATTGGCTTTGGCCGGAGTCTTTAAAATGTTATATAATGTTGCACAGTTGCTAAAGGAGCATGTTGGGGCGAGCCGCCATTACGAGATCGCCGGGGAACTACAGAATGTGGATGAATACAACCCCGGGGCCGTCCCAGTGGATGGCGAAGTAACGTTCATTCGGACGCCCAGGGGGATCCTGGCGAAAGGCATTGCCCATTTGAGCCTCGTGCAGCCGTGTCGGCGCTGTCTGGAACTCACCAAAGCGGACGTTCGCTTTGACTTTGAGGAAGAGTATATCCCCTCCATCGATATCGAGACAGGCGCCGCCCTCCCCATCACCGATGAGGATGAGGAGGAATTGATTATTGATGAGCATCACATTCTGGACCTGAGCGAAGTGTTGCGCCAGTATGCCGTGATCGAAGCGAGCCGTGGCGCTCTGTGCGCGGTCGAATGCAAGGGACTGTGCCCCACGTGTGGCGCTAACCTGAACGAAGGCCCATGTGGATGTATCCGAGAGAATCTCGACCCCAGGCTGGCCGAGCTGGCCAAGCTGCTGGGGAGTGACCAAGATCGAGAGACTGAAAGGAAGAACGAATGACTCCCTTACCGAAACGCAAACACTCCCATGGACGCACACGCCGTCGCCGCAGCCACGACGCATTGACACGAGTCAAGTTGGTGGAATGCCCTTCCTGCCACGCCATGCGACTGCCTCACCGCGCTTGCCCGGCATGCGGGCAGTATCGCGGCATGAAGGTGGTGCAGGTAGAGGCGCAGAGTTAGGACGCATGTCCGCCTCTTATAGGGCCGGTGGGAAAACGTTCACGCGGCCCTTTTTCGCTTAAATGGGTGTCATAACAGGCGGACCCTTGGTTGAACCGGAGGCACACGATGGAGGAAAAGCTGGGCACCGTTCGTATCTCTCCCCAAGTTCTGATTGCCATAGCTCGCCTTACCACCCTTTCTGTGCCGGGTGTGGTGCGCATGTATCGTGATCTCACTGCTGGGGTGGATCGCTTTCTAAAGAACAAGACCGTGGGGGATGGGGTTCGAGTGGAGGTCATCGACGATACTGTGTCTGTTGACCTGTACATTATTGTGGCCCATGATATCAATATCTATCAGGTGGGCCGCCAGATTCAGGCTCGCGTAGCACGCGCCATTCAGGATATGGTGGGCATGCCCGTGTTGGCGGTCAATGTGCATGTCGAGAACGTTGAGGGTGCTCCGGTTCCTGAGTAATGATTGTGGTGGAGATGGGATTTGAAGATTAGACGCAGGGCACGGATAACTGCCCTACAGGCACTTTTCGAGGTTGATACCGTACATCACGATCCGGAGCTTTCCCTGCAAGCTCGACTGGAAGAGGCACCCCTTCCAGCGCAGGGTCTTGCTTTCGCCCATAATTTGCTGTATGGCGTGTTGCAACATCAGGCGATGTTGGATTCGGTTATTCAGCAGATTGCACCCGAATGGCCTATTGAACAGATGGCTCCCGTTGATCGGAATATATTGCGTATCTCGGCGTACGAGATCATTTTTGATAATAGCACGCCGCCCAAAGTGGCTATCAATGAGGCTGTAGAGCTGGCCAAGCTGTTCGGTAGTGATAGCTCCAGCCGCTTTATCAATGGCGTATTGGGCACTCTCCTGGCGCAAAAACCACGTCTTTTGTCCGAGGTAGGAGTGAAAACCAACGAGTCGAGTGGCAAGATGTCCAACTGACCGACAAGAAGCCACTCCCACCGAGGGGGTAACTTTTTCAGGATGTTTGGAATTGGTATCGGCGAAATTATCCTTATCCTTGTGATTGGCACATTGGTCGTCGGCCCAGAGCGCATGGTTGCTTTTGCCCGCGATGCCGGTCGTATGCTGGCCAAGTTCCGCCGCGAGACGGACTCGGTCTCACAAGAGTTCCGCGAGGCGCTGGAGTTGGACGATATCCGGGAGGCGTTGACTGAGGCCCAGAGTGAGCTTCAGGATGTAGCCAGGGACCTGAAAAACACCCAGCGTGAAGTTGCGGCCATCGCCGCGGAAACCGAGGCGACTGTCGCAGATGTAACGGCGGATGTGGCGGGACGGCTCCCGCTGCCGGGGACCACCCCGGCGGTTGCCAGAACTGCGACCTCGCATGTTTCGGCGACTGCCAGCGCCACCGCTTCGGCCACAGGAACAGCCTCCACCGCCAGCCGCCCACCCCAGGCCACTCCGGCTGTGGTTGCGCCAACCTTCCTGCGCGATGGCGAGATGCACCCGGTAGACGTGCGCGCGGTTGCCCCGGCAGAGGAGGCGGCGGCTGAGGCCGAGCCAGAGATAGAGGCTGCCGTTATGGAGGTGGGTGGCCCCGAGATCGTGCTCGAAGACCACGAGGTAGAGCCTGTTGTGCTGGATGAGCCTATCCTGGTGATGGATAGGGAAGAGGCAGACGAGGCGGAAAAAGCTCTCCGAGAGGTGGCCGCTGCGGGG
>JAAYXX010000361.1 GCA_012515695.1 Chloroflexota bacterium | reverse complement strand
GCATGTATGCCGGTGGCATATTGCCGCGCTTGCTCGCCTTCTCCCCCCGGGAGAAGGCGGCATGCTGCCGAGCGGCAGGTATGCCGATGCCCGAAGGGCGGATGAGGGGGATCCGCGAAAAGTTAGCACCATTGGCCATCCCTGGCGGCTTGTACTCAACCGGCAAGGATGCCGGCGGTCCGTCGCCTGGAGTGCCGCCATCCTGCCGGGGCGGTCCCGAAAATTAACCCCCGCTTGTTGCCTTTTGCGTTGTTTCGGTGTACTATATCACGTCAACTGGGTATATCTTGTGCCGGTATGCTCCATTCTCCTCATCGTAGTATGGCTTTTGTGTGGTGCTGCGGATTCGGCCACAACCAGTGCGCCCGTTAGCAATCGGGGGTGCGTTGCCTGAAGTGAGGAGCGAGAGATGGACAGCGAACTGGAATTGAATGAGAAGGAATCTACGCAAATGACGACAGATAATACGCAGCCCACGGATTTTATCCGAGAACGAATCGAAGAGGATATACGCACGGGCAGGTTCGGCGGCCGGGTGCATACCCGTTTCCCGCCTGAGCCGAACGGCTATCTGCACATCGGCCACGCCAAAGCCATCTGCATAGATTTCGGCATCGCCGAGCAGTATGGCGGCCTGTGCAACCTGCGCATGGATGATACCAACCCGATGAAAGAGAGCACCGAGTATGTCGAGGCCATCCAGCGCGATGTGCGTTGGCTGGGGTTCGACTGGGGGGATCGGCTCTTCTATGCGTCGGATTATTACGACCAGCTTTACGCCTTTGCCGAGGAGTTGATTAAGAAGGGCAAGGCGTATGTGGACGACCTGAGCGCCGAGGAAATTCGCGAATATCGCGGCACGTTGACCGAACCGGGCCGTAACAGCCCCTACCGGGATCGCTCGGTAGAGGAAAACCTGGACCTGTTCCGGCGAATGCGAGATGGGGAATTTGAGGAGGGCAGCCGGGTGCTGCGGGCCAAGATTGACATGGCCTCGCCCAACATCGTGCTGCGCGACCCGGTGCTGTATCGCATCCTGAAAATGCCCCACTATCGCACGGGCGACAAATGGTGCATCTATCCGATGTACGACTTTACGCATTGCATCTCGGACTCGCTGGAGGGGATTACCCACTCGCTCTGCACGTTAGAGTTCGAGAACAACCGCGCCCTGTACGATTGGATTCTCGACGCGCTGGAGCTGTATCACCCGCAGCAAATCGAGTTTGCCCGCCTGGAGCTAAACTATACGCTGACCAGCAAGCGCAAGCTGCTGCAACTGGTGCGCGAGGGCCATGTGCGCGGCTGGGATGATCCGCGCATGCCGACGCTTTCGGGGCTGCGGCGGCGCGGCGTGACGCCAGAGTCCATTCGCAACTTTGTGGACGCCGTGGGGGTGTCCAAGGCCAACAGCACGGTGGACCTGAGCCTGTTGGAGCACTTTATTCGGGACGACCTGAACCGGCGCGCCCCGCGTGTGATGGGTGTGCTTCGCCCGCTCAAGCTGGTTATCGACAACTACCCGGAAGACCAGGTAGAGTGGATGGAGGCGGTCAATAATCCCGAAGACCCGGAGGCCGGGACGCGGCAGGTGCCTTTCTCGCGGGTGCTGTATATCGAGCAGGAGGACTTTATGGAGAACCCTCCGAAAAAGTTCTTCCGACTGGCCCCTGGGCGAGAGGTGCGCCTGCGCTATGCCTACTTTGTCACGTGCACGCACGTGGTCAAAGACCCGCAGACCGGCGAGATCGTCGAGTTGCATTGCACCTACGACCCGGCCACGCGGGGCGGCGACGCGCCCGATGGCCGCAAGGTCAAGGCCACGCTGCATTGGGTGTCGGCGAGCCATGCGCTGGACGCTGAAGTGCGGCTCTATGATCGGCTGTTCAGCGCCGAAGACCCCAACGACGCGCCGGAAGGCCAGGATTTCAGGGCTAACCTGAATCCGGACTCATTAGAGACGCTCACTGGCTGCAAGGTGGAGCCGAGTCTGGGCGATAAGGAAGTGGGCTATTTCTGCCAGTTTGAGCGGTTGGGCTATTTCTGTGTTGACCCGGATTCCGTGCCCGGCAACCTGGTGTTTAACCGGACTATCACCCTGCGGGATACCTGGGCCAAGATTCAGGCAGGGCAGTAGCCGCGCCATTCCTGGCGCGCCGTCTCGTAGGCAGTTGAAACTGCACCAACCGCTGCGAAACCTGCCTGCGCAGGTTTATCTGCAGTCGCCGAAGGTGCGACTGTAGTCCACGAAGGTGGACTTGGCAATGGTTGCCGCGATTTCAATCGCCCATCGCAATGACGCAGTGGGTCGCATAGCAAAAGACAAGCAGGTATCTCCAATATGCGGGGATACCTGCTTTTGCATACTTGACCGACGGTATGCGGCGGGATGCCGTGGCTACATATGCTCTGGTACGCCGTTACGCGGCAAGATGCCGCGGCTACGTGTGATCTGGCGCGCCATCACGCGGCGGGATGCCGCGCCCACACCTGACACCTAGGCGATCTCCTCCCGCGCTCTGCCCCCTCGATAGCCACGTCGCGCGCGCCGCCGGAACCAACCCCGTTGGGTTGCCGGGGGCTGCTGTCCCTCCTGGGGCGCTTGCTGGGCGTCCAGCCGGACGAAAATATCGGCGGCCATTTCGGTGTCCACGGCGAACTGGCTATAGCCCGCCTCGAACACCAGCGAAGGGGAGCGGTGCAACAGGGCAATGGGCACGCCGGGCAGCACGCCCATCGCCATCAGCTTTTGCGCGTGTCGCTCATCGCTCACCCGCAAATAGGCGATATGCCCGCGCTGCCCAACCTCCAACTCGCTCAGGGGCGCGATCACCCGCTCTACCGACTGCAACGCCTGGCGGCAGCATTCCCCCGGCGGGATGGGCTTGCCATGTGGGCAAAATTGAGGGTGGCCCAACAGCGTGCAAATGCGATCGGCTAGGCCGTCCACCAGCACATGCTCCAGGCGGCAAGCTTGCTCATCCATGATGCCCTCTTCGGTCTGCAAGACATCCGAGAGCAGCCGCTCGGCCAGCCGGTGGTGGCGAATAACCAGTTCGGCCTCTGCGTAGCCGGTGGGAGTCAGCCGTACCAGATCGCTTCCCTGCTCCACCAGCCCCTCTTGCAGCAGTTCCTCCAACCCATCCGGCGGCAATTCTTCGCAGGCCAGCCCGGGCCGCCCGGCTTTTTCGGCCTCGACCCACAATTGCTCCAATGTTTCCTGTCCGCTTTCACTCAGCTTCATGTATGATGATCCTCTCCTCGTGATCCCCTGGCGCGTCCTCCGCGCTTGCCTGGGATTTGTTGCGTCGTTGGCCGAGCTTGCGCAGCCAGCCCACCAGTTTAGGCTCTGGCAGCATCTCGTATCCACATCGCGGGCAGCGTATCATTTTGCACCCTCGCGACATCGGGCAATGGGCGCACGCCGATTGTGCTTCCGATGGATCAAATTCCAGCCCGCAAAGGTCGCATCTCACAGTTTCACCCCCAATACCTGTAGCAATGCGTTCAACAGTCCTCCCACCAGGAAGGCAAAGGGAAAGACGAACGCCGTAATACCCACCGCCACCTTCCAGCCCCGCTCCTTGACCGTCACGGCGAACTGGGCAATGCAGGGCACAAACAGCGTCAGGGTGACGGTGGCAACCAAGAGCTGGGTTCCGGTCATGATGTTTTGCAGGTCATATAGGCCAGCCGCGCCGTAATCGCGCCGGAAAAAGCCAAAGAGAAACGCGACTGCCGTCTGATCGGGCAGGCCCAGCAGGCGCACCAGAGGTTGCAGCCCGTTGACAAGCAGGTCGAACAGG
>JAAYXX010000047.1 GCA_012515695.1 Chloroflexota bacterium | reverse complement strand
AGCGCCTCGTTTCCCACGTACACCGAGGGGGCCAGCAGGCGTTGAGCGTCGGGCAGCCCCAAATGCGCGCCCATCGCCTCGACGCGCTCGGCGTCTCGCACGTCGTTAAAGGTCTGCACAACCAACTGGGGATATTCCTGTTGTATGGCCTGCAACACTACCGACGCCCGCTCGCATTCGGAGCAACCGTCCTTCTGGACATAAGCCAGGTGGATGGTAGGCGCGTCCGAAGGGCTGTTTGATATGGCCGTCGGCTCGCTGGATGGGCCGGAGGATGCCGGGGTGGCCTGCGCCTGCGGCGGCGGCCCCAGCCGCTCGGTCAGGCGGGCGGTGAGCGTCTGTTCGATTGCGTTCACGTCCTCGCTGGCGATCAGCTCCTCCCCCAAATGGATGACCGGCAAGGGGTTGTTGGGCTGGCCCATCTCTTGTTCCACAGTTTCGAGCTTGGACAGGTTCTCGGCTTGTGAAACGTCAATCCAGGTGATTTGCAAGCGGTCGCCATATGCGGCGCTCAGAGGATCTAACACCTGCTCGTGGACGGCTGTGCAGTGACCACAAGTGGGCGAAAAGTAGACGGTCATCTCTACCGTGTCGTCTGCCAGCGCGCCGAGCGGGAGTGCTCCCAGAAGCACGAGCGCGATCAGAAGCACGAGCGGCGTAATTCCTGCCAGTAGCTTTTTGTTCACCATACGGGCCTTTCCGTGAATACCAGGACGTTGTTGAGATGATTGTTTAGTATATATCGTTTGTGCGAGATGGCAAGACCAAACAGGCGCGGCGCGCATCGTTCCCCGATGGTTCTGAACCACTGGACGGAGAGACCGCGTTCATCTACAATAACGTATCGTAACGAATGTCGTACTGTTGAGCAGGGGAACCTGCCAGATAAAAGCCAGTCACGTAAATTGAGGAGCAAGATGACAGAAGAGCTAGTCAAGCGCCAGGATGTTCCCAAAGAGCATCGCTGGAACGTAGAGGCGCTCTATGCGACTGATGAAGCCTGGGAAGCCGACTATCAGGCGGCGAAAAAGCTGCCAGAGCAGGTGGCTGCCTATCAGGGACGTCTGAACGAATCCGCCGAGGTGTTGGCCGAGGCGTTGGCTGCCTGGTTCAACGCCAATCGGCAGATGGAAAAGGTGTATACCTACGCCCACCTGCGTAGCGATGAGGACTTGGGCAACAGCCGCTATCAGGAAATGGTCGAGCGGGCCAGGAGCACCTACATTCGGCTGGATACGGCGGGGTCGTACCTCTCGCCGGAAATCCTGAGCATTGACGACCAGGTGATGGCCGAGTGGATGCAGAGCGAAGCGCTCAAGCCCTACCATTTCTTCCTGGAGGATTTGCTGCGTAGCAAGCCTCACGTGCTCTCGCCCGCCGAAGAGCGGCTGATGTCTATGGTCGGCGAGCCGCTGTCCGCCATCAGCAACATCTTTAGCGTGCTGAAAAACGTGGACCTGGCTGCGCGTCTGCCCAAGGTCCAGGGGGCTGACGGCGATATGCGCCAATTGACCCACGCCTCTTTTATCAAAATGCTAGAGAGCCACGACCGACAGCTACGCAAGGCGGCCTTTGACGGGTATTACGGGGAGTATCGCGGCAATCGGCAGACCAACGCCGCTGCGCTGGACGGCGCGGTGAAATCGCACGTGTTCTATGCTCAGGCGCGCCATTTTCCCTCGGCGCTAGAGGCGGCATTGTTCGATGACAAGGTGGATGTCTCGGTCTATAACAACCTGATCGCCTCGGTGCATGAAGCCTTCCCCGCGTTCTACCGCTATGTCGAGTTGCGGAAGCGGCTGCTGGGGGTGGACAAGCTGCACCTGTACGACACCTATGTGCCGGTGGTGCCCGCCGTCGAGCTGCACTACACCTACGACGAGGCGGTGGACATCATTTCCGAGGCTCTGCGGCCCCTGGGGGCGGATTACGTGGATACCATGCGGAAGGGGCTGTTTGATGGGTGGGTGGATCGCTATGAGAACGTGGGCAAACGCTCCGGCGCCTATTCCGGCGGGGCGTATGACTCGATGCCCTATATCCTGATGAACTTTACTGGCACGCTGGACTCTGTGTTCACCCTGGCGCACGAACTGGGCCACTCGATGCATAGCTGGTATGCCAACCATGCCCAGCCCTATCACCTGGCCGACTATCGCATTCTGGTGGCCGAGGTGGCCTCTACCACCAACGAGGCGCTGCTAAACTTTTATCTGCTGTCAACCACGTCGGACCCGGTGGTTCGCGCCTATCTGGTGGACCGCTACCTGGATAGTTTTCGTGGGACGCTGTTCCGCCAGACGATGTTCGCCGAGTATGAAAAGATCATCCACGAGTTGGTGGAGAACGGCCAGCCGCTCACAGCAGACACGCTGGATCAGCACTACTATGAGCTGGTCAAGCTGTATTTCGGCGATGCGATGGCCTTTGACGAGGAGGATGCGCCCATCGCCTGGGAATGGTCGCGGATTGACCACTTTTTCTACAATTTCTATGTCTTCAAGTACGCGACGGGCATGTCTTCGGCGGTCGCCATTGCGACGGACATTTTGGAGCGTGGCGAAGAGTCGGTGCGCCGGTACAAGGACTTTATGCGGGGCGGCGGCAGCAAGTACCCCCTCGAATTGCTCCAGGACGCCGGAGTGGACCTGACCACGCCCGAGCCGGTGCAATCGGCGCTGGCCGAGTTTGCCCTGTTGGTGTCCGAATTGGAAGACCTGACGGGGAAATAGGCGGGCGGGTTGGCCCCGGCCAGGGCTGCGCTCTGCAGAAGCGCCAAGGAATACATAGATGCGAGCGTCATTCAAAAAGCGATTGCGCTATCTCTGGACATTCGAGTTGCTCAATGCGCTGGTGGTGTTTCCGCTGCTCTACTATGTGATCAGCCTGCAATATCGCCTGGGCTGGTTCAGCCTGGCGGCTCTGCTGGTGGTTTGCATGCTCCTGGTGGTGGGGGCGGCCTACTGGTTTCTCAAAAGCCGGGCGCTGGACGGCTCTCGATTGCTCTATCAGCCGGGAACTCGGCGCTTTTTCCGCGGCTGCAAGCGGGTGTTTGGCTTTGTGGTGCTGGCGCTGGTGGGGTTGTTTGGGCTGCGGGCGTTTGGGCAATCGGGCGCTGCCCTGGCCAAATTGGTGACTGGGGGTGGCCTGACGCTCATGGCCCTGCTGGAATACATCAACTACTACCATGTCCAACTCAGCTATGACAACCGCGCCGACCTGCGCTACCTGCTCACCCATCGGCGGCTCAAGCGGGCGGTGATGGTGCGCGACCTGGATATCTGACGGGAGGATGCGTGTCATGGCAGAGGGGACCACGCGGTCCCCTCTGTTTTATTGCTTCTGGGTAGAGGGCGTTCAGCCCAGCTTGAACGACTCGAGCATGCTCCAGCCCACTTCGGTGAACTGGCTCAACGTGCGCTGCGTCACGCCATAGCTCACAAACTCGGAGGGGGCCATGCCGTCCGGCTCGTAGGCCCGCACAAATTCGGGGATGGTTTGCAGGCGCGCGATCACGTCCGGGGCGATGGGTTTGTCAATACGCTGCTCGCGAGGCACACCAGAGGCAAATAGTTGCTGCTGGTTGCCGGGGGTGATGGACATAATCACCTCAGCCCCCGCCAGTTCGGTGGTGTGATAGGTGCCACGCAGAGCGGCGATCAGCAGCACGGCCTGATAGTCGCGTTCCTTGTAAATCTGGTAGGCCCGCTTGGTGGCAGCCAGCCCTGCCTGGCGGATGTCCGCCTCGCTCACATTGGCCTGCATATCCTGGGCCACTTCGCGCAGATAATCGTCCAACCGGCCAATCATGATCACCGCAAAGCAACGCCCTGGGGTGATGCCCGCTTTCTCTGCTCTGGCGCGTCCCTTTTCAAAGCGCTCGCCAATCGCCAGCGCCTGCGGCACGGTAAAGCTGACGGTCATGGTGACGGTGATGCCCTCGGCAGCGCACTCTTCCATCACATCCAGGCCCGCGGCGGTGGCGGGCAGCTTGACGGCGATATTGGGCGCCCATGCGTGATAGCGCCGGGCCATCGCCAACATGCCCTCGCGATCCCCGGCCCGCTTGGGGTTCACCTGACCGCAGACGTATCCCTGCTTGCCGCCAGTGCTCTGATAGACTGGCTCCAACAGTTGGGCCGCGCCGGTAACGACCAGCTTGATGAGGGCCTCCGCCCGCTCTTCGCCGGTGTACGTATGGATCAGACCGCCGATGGTCGGCGACCATTCCTGTGCGCGGCTTACCAATGCCCGATAGCTCAACACGGGGTTGGTGGTCACGCCCGTGGCTCCGTGCGTCAGAGATTCGCGAATCTCGTCCGGATCGCCCGAATCGTTCCACCAGGTAGTGGCCGTGTTGCCTACCAGCCAACGCAAGTAGTTTTCTTCTGCCATGATCTCTCCTCGCATCCGTCTATTTCGCTGCGCGAAACTCGAACCAGGTTGTTGCTACGATTATAACGTAAAAGTCGAGCCTTGGCTATCGGTCCTTGGCGGGTGATGGATGACAGCCTCAGCGTCGCTTGAGCAGCCAGTTCTTTTCGATGTTAAAGCGGAAATCGCAACCTTCCGGGGCTTGTGTCACCTGATCAATCCACAGGGCGCGGTAGCCGGAGGTATACTTGGGCGTGTCGGGTTGCCACGCGGCCAGCCGTCGCTGAATCTCGCGCTCGTCTACCAGCAGGTTCAGCGCACCGCGTTCTGCGTCGAGTTCGATCATATCGCCATCCTGCACAATTGCCAGCGGGCCGCCCACTGCCGCCTCTGGGGCCACATGCAGCACAATCGTGCCGTAGGATGTGCCGCTCATGCGGGCGTCGGTGATGCGCACCATATCGCGCAAGCCCTGCCGTAACAGGTGGCGGGGCAACCCGGACGGGCCGACTTCGGGCATGCCCGGCGCGCCCACTGGCCCCATGTTGCGGTTGATAACCACGTGGTCGGCGGTGACATGGGCCAAGTCGCGGTCAATGTCCTCCTGCTTGCGGCTGCGTAGCACGACGGCGGGGCCGGTGTGGCGCAACAGGTGCGGCGAAGCGGCAGAGGTCTTGATGACCGCGCCGTCGGGGGCCAGGCTGCCCCGCACGATTCGCAGCCCGCCGTCGGGCTGGATGGGGTTGTCCAGGGGGTGGATGATGTCGCGGTTACGTACTCGCACGCCTTGCAGGTTCTCTTTTAGCGTCTGGCCGTTGGCGGTCATTACCGTTGTGTCTAGCAACGGCTCTAGTTCTTTCATCACGGCCACCACGCCGCCAGCGTGGTATAGCTCTTCCACTGTGTAGGACCCGCTGGGCTTGACGTTGGTGATGAACGGGGTCTCTTTGCCGATGCGGTCAAAGTCGTCCAGCGTGAGCGTGACTCCCGCCCGGCGGGCCATTGCGATCAGGTGGATCACCAGGTTGGTGCTGGCGCCCATCGCCATCAGCACGCGGATGGCGTTCTCGAACGCGGGCCGCGTCAGGATTTGTGAGGGGCGAATATCGCGCTGGACCAGCTCCATGATCTTGATGCCGGTGGCCTCGGCGATCTGGATGCGCTGGGCATAGACGGCGGGGATGGACGCGCAGCCGGGCAGCGTCAGCCCCAGTGCTTCGGCGATGGACTGGACGGTATTGGCTGTGCCCATTACCCCGCACGCCCCGCAGGTGTTGAAAAAGCCGTTCAGCTCCACTTCTTCCATCTCGGCTGGGCCGATGGTCCCCGCCACGTAGTTCCACATAAAGCGCTGGGTGTCGGTGGAGCAGGCCACCGTCTGCCCCTCGTAGTATCCGGCCAGGCGCGTGCCGCCGGTGACAATGATGGCGGGCTTGTCCACCGTCGCCAGGGCCATGATCTGCGCGGGCACGTCTTTGTCGCAGGTGGAGAGCAACACCACCCCGTCGAAGGGCATCGAGTCAATGAACTCTTCTGTGTCCATCGCCATCAGGTTGCGATAGATTAGCGTCGAGATATTATGAAAGACCTCGCACATGGAAATGGTGGGGAACTCGAGCGGGAACCCTCCGGCGGCCCAGATACCCCGCTTGACGGCGTCGCCCAGCACGCGAAAGTGCGAATGGCCGGGGTTTAGCTCGCTCCAGGGGTTGCAGACGCCGATGATGGGGCGCTGCATGTCATAGTCGGTGTACCCCATTGCGCGCAGGTGGCCGCGACGGGTCAGGTTCATGGGGTTGCCCAGGTCAAGCCATTCCTTGCTGATTAGTTTGGGTGCCATCTTGTCTCCAATCAAGTTGTAATAGCAAGACGTCGCACTTGGTTGTCACGGAAAAATGGCGAGGTAAATGGCTACAGGAGTTCCCTCGCCAGCGAAGCACCCTCACCCCCGGCTCCTACGGAGCCGCCCCCTCT
>JAAYXX010000360.1 GCA_012515695.1 Chloroflexota bacterium | reverse complement strand
GTAAAGCTGTCGGCGTCCCTCGCGGTTCGACCAAAAGACGATCTTGCTGCCATCGGGCGACCAGGTCGGGTGCTTTTCCCATTCCCACTCGTTTTCGGTCAGGTTGCGCTGTTCAGAGCCGTCCGCGTTCATGATCCAGATATCGTCTGTGCGGTCTTGCTCGCTAACGAACGCGATGCGGCTGCCGTCGGGCGACCAGACAGGGTGATAGCAGACCCGCAAGCGGGTAAGTTGCAGGGGCAGCACCTCGCCCGATTCGGGGTCGTCGGGGCGCTCCATCATGATCTGCGCCGACCCGCCAATGTTGCGGACAAACAGGACATAGCGGCCATCCGGAGAGACGTGCTGCCTGGCTACCAGTTCGTCAAATTGCTTTCGCAGCGCCCGCGAATCGCCCAGATAGGTGCGGTTCTTGAAGGCAGAGTCCATCACCCAGAGGCCGGGTTGCTCCTCGTTTTCCGACCAGAAGGCGATATGGTTGCGGTAGGCGGCCAGCGGCTTGGGCGTGGGGATGGCGGTGGGTGGCCGCGTGGCGGTGGGGAGGGGGGTGGCGGTGGGCGTTGGCGTGATCGTAGGGGTGGGGGTTGGCGTGAGGAAGGGGGTGATCTCGCGCAGTCGTTCCAGCGCGAGGGTGCGATCTTCCACGGGCAAGGCAGCCGCCTGGCGATACTGCTCGTAGGCAAAGCCCAGGTCGTTCTCGCGCCGGTATTGGTCGCCGCTGCGGACGTAGGATTCGTATAGCAGGTTCAGCGTCATGTTGCCCATATAGTCCGCGCGCCGGTCATAGACGGCCCGCAGGCTGATGATCGCCTGGTCGAAATACCCTTCCTGATAGCGGACCAGGCCGTCCAGGAAGGCTTCTGCCAGCCGTTGCTCCCAGGCGGCTTCGGCGCTACGAGGTTGCAGGCTCAACGCGCGCCCAAAGTAGGCTATGGCGGCGGGCAGCAGGTCTGTTTGGGGCGGCTCTTGTTCTACCAGTGACCGGCCCACGTCCATATACAGGGCGTACAGCCGCTCTCGGACCACATTGGGCTGGTAGGTGCTGTCCAGGGATTGCAGTTGCTCGTAGAGGTCCAGCGCCTCTTCGTACCTTTCGTCGGCGTAGGCTTGATCGGCCATTTGGAACAACTCTTCTACCTTTAGCGCGTGTTGTATCTCGCCTACCTGCAAGCGGACGTCTTTGTATTGGGGAGCGCGCACGAGCAAATCCTGGAAAACGGCCAACGCCTGATGCAATTCGCCCGCTTGTTGCTGCGCCATGCCCTGCTCGTACAGCGACAAAAGCTCGCGCTGCACGGCGATTTCCTCCAGCCCCTGCAGCGCCTCGGGGTGGTCTGGCACCTGGGCCAGCAATTCCTCGAATTTGGCTTCGGCAGACCCCAGTTTGCCCGCTTCCAGCAGGCTGTTGGCTTCGGCCAGCAATTGTGCGCGGGCGCGCTCGATGCGCGCCTGGCTGATAGCAGGGGCGACGCGCTCCTGAATAGCCTGAATGCCAAACACCGCAGCTAGGGCCAGCGCAGACACGGCAACCAGGCCCACGATCAACCTGGTCCAGGGGATCATCCAACGCCTGCCACGCACACGCGTGTCGGCATCCAGGCGCACCTTGAAGCGGGCCTGTTCCAACAGGTCCGCTAATAGACGGTTATCTGGATAGGCCAGTGCCAGCTTTTCAAAGCAGCGAATGGCCTCTGCCCATCGCCCGGCCTGATAATGGGCCAATCCCTCCTGATAGCGCGGGTCTCGTTCCATCTCGTGCATGTAGTTGTCGCTCATTGTTCCCCCATGCAAAGGCTCGGCTTGTCCGTCGGATTGTTCCACAGACGTCGGTTTCCCATACCACTAGTCTCCCGCCATACTCTGGAACATGGCCATGATGCGCGGGATGGCAGGCCCCAGAACGACGACCATCAGCGCGGGAAAGATAAAGAACACCAGCGGGAAGGCCATTTTGACTGGGGCCTGCCGGGCCACGGCCTCTGCGCGCTGTTGTCGTTTCTCCCGCATCAGCGCCGCCTGGTTGTGCAACACGTCGGCAACGCTCACGCCCAACTGGCTGGATTGCACCAGCACGGCGACAAATGTGTTCAGGTCTGGCACATCGGTGCGCTCGGCCATATGCTGCAACGCCACGTCTCGCGGAGTGCCCACGCGCATTTCGAGCACCACGTGTCGAAACTCGCGTGTGAGGGCGTTATCCCAGCGTTCGGCCACGCGCATCATGGCGGATTCAAAAGCCAGCCCGGCTTCTACCCCGATGGTGAGCATGTCCAGGGCGTTGGGCAACGCTCTCAAGATTTCCTTGTTGCGCGCGTCCGCTCGCTGACGCAGCCAGAAATGGGGCAGATACAGGCCCAGGGCCACCAGCGTACCGGCGAATACCAGATTGCGGAGGGAGATCCCTCGTTGGTCGATGAGCAGCAAACCCAGGCCCGCGCACAACAGAGTGGATAAAAGCTGAATGCCGTAATAGTCCAGGACGGTGAGCCGCCCCGGTTCCCCGGCCTGAATCAGCAGGCGTTGGGTGTCTGCCATCCTGCGATTGGGCATTAGCCGCCCGAACAGCCGCAAGACGCGACGCAACAGAGGCAGCAGCACCCGGCGGGCGAATGGGCCGTCCGACTCGTCTGGCGGCGCTTCGTCTGGCCGCCGCACGTATGCGTCCAGTCGCCGCCGTTCGCGCCGCAGAGTGCCCGGCGGGGCGATAGCCAGCCATACGCAACTGGCTGCCAGCCCCACGAGCAGGGCAAAGAGAATGGATACCGGGAAATCAGGGCTGAGGCTGAACAGGTTCCAGTTCATAAGTCACACCTCGATGGCGATGATGCGCCGAATAATCAGGTAACCGATAAACTGAAGGAGCAGGGCCGCAATGCACATCAGGCGGGGCAGCCCTGGCGCAAAGAGGCCGCTCATATAGTCCGGGTTCATGGTGAACAGGATCACCCCAAGGACTGTCGGTAATGCTGCCAAAATATAGCCGGTGAGGCGTTCTTCGGCGGTGAGCGCCTGAATCTGCCGTTGGATGCGGATGCGGCTGCGAATGGTCTCTGCGATAGTGTCCAGCGTCTCGGCCAGGTTGCCGCCCACCTGGTATTGCACAGAGATGGCCGTCACCATCAGCCCGACGTCGTCCGTCTGGATGCGCTCCGCCAGGTCGTTCAGGGCTTGCTGCATGGGCATTCCCAGACTGACCACGTTCACCACACGCGCAAACTCTTTGGATGCTGGGGCTGGAAGCTGGTCAACCAACACCTGTAGCGACTGGGTCAACCCATATCCCGCCCGCAGAGCGCCCACCAACAGGGTAATCGCGTCGGGAAGCTGGTTGGTAAAGGCGTGCCGTCGTCGGCCCCGGGCGATGTTCAGATATAGCATTGGCAGATAGCCCAGCACGGCGGCCAGCAGCCCCAGCGGGAAACCCAGTCGCCAGACGCCGACCAATCCCCCCAACAGGGCCAATGTGATGGATAGCAGCAAGAACTCGGTGGCGGTCAGGGGTACGTCGGCCTGGGCCAACTGGTCTGCCAGGTGTGGCCCCAATCCCAGCCCGTTCATCAGGCGCTTGAGGCGGGGCATCTGCTGGAATCCAGTGGCGGGGGCGTCGCTTGTGGTGAACGCCGAGCTACCATCCAGGCCGTATTCGCGCAGGCGGGCGCGGATGGGGTCGAGGCTGTGGGTAGTGCGCCAGATGCCCACAAAGGTGATCACGGCTCCGACGCCCACCAGCATGGCAAAAAGCAGCGCCCGGTTAGTTTGCTGCGCCTGCCACACTGCAATGGCTGTCGTCGAAGAAGTACGGTGCTCGTTGCCGCCAACAGGGGATACGTGGCTGATCTGCTCGAATGACGTCTCCTCGGGTAGAACAGCCGCCTCAGCCGCCGGAGGCTCGGAGGACTGTTCGGCGGGGGAGGCGGGTTCATCCACCTGAAAAGCCCAGACCTGCTCGATTGCCGACGAACCACTGGCCCCCGTTACCTTGACTTGCCAGGGACCGGCGGCCTCGGCGGTTGGCGTAAACGGGGCGCTGTAGTAGCTGCCAGGGTCGCGGAATACCCGCTTACAGGGCAGGCTGGCGACGGTCTGCCCGTGGGCGTCCAGCACGTCGGCGCGCACCTGCAAGCGATTCACCGGCTTGTTGGTCGCGTCGCGGGCATGGACCTCCACGCGATAGACGGCCTGCTCCTCTTCGGGGAGATAGGCGTAGGCCAGCGAGGCGTCCATCTGGAGCGTCTGGATGTCTGGGCGCGCGCAAGCTGCCAGCAGCAGCAATAGCGCGAGGGCGCACGCTGCCACCCGCCCTCGCGCTGCCGTGTGCATTCGTTCAGCCATCGTTGCCCTCCACAGTTGAAGCGGCTCGCAGGCCATCGGCCTTTTTCGGCCTGGCCCGCCACTGCCGAACAGGTTGTTTCCCCAATAATCGCTCTACGAGACTCGCCCTCGCAGCATGGCGCAGGCGTCCCTCCTGGTCGGTGGGCGGTAGCTCGGCGATGATCTTTTGGACGAACTGGCGATAGCCACGGGCCAGCGCGCTGCGGCGGTGGCTGAGGATGGCGGGCACGCCCCGGTTGATGGCGTGGGTTGCTAGAGGTTGGTCGTCGGGGATGGTAAAGGCCACCGAGATGTCCAGGTGCCCCTCGATATCCTTGGGCTTGACCCCGCCCGCCAGCGTGGCGCGGTTTACCACCAGCCAGATTTTGCCTTCCGGGTAGCCGCGTTCGTATAGCTGGCCCAGCATCAGGCGGGTATTGCGGAGGCCCACCATTTCCGGCAGGATGGACAGCACAATGCGGTCCGCTGCGTCCAGGAAAGCGTAGGCGGTTTCGTTCATTGGCAGGCCCAGATCAACGATCACCCAGGCAAAGGTGCGTCGCAGCGTGGCGACAATTTGCTGGACCTGGGGCAAGGGGATGGACTGCGGGAGAACGCCGGGCGGTGGCGCAAGCAGGACTTGTACGCCTGAGGCGTGACGGGCCAGCACGCCCCGAACAAGCTCTTCATCCAGCCGAGACAGGCGGGGCAGCAGGTTCGCGATGGTGCGCGCCGATTGGAGGTTCAGGGCGACATCCAGGGCGGGCGCGGCCAGGTCGGCGTCAATCATGACTACCGACTCGCCGGCTTTTTGGGCAAGGCCGACGGCGGTGTTGACGGCGAGCGTGGTGCGGCCAGTGCCCCCTTTGGGCGCGCAGAACACGATCACACGGCCCATTGGCTGCGCGGGTTTGTCCTCCTGGGGGGCCTGGCGCTGGCGCAGAACCTCCTGGATGCTGGATACCAGGTCGTCGGGACGCAGCGGCTTGGTGATGAAACCACGCGCCCCGGCCAATACCGCCTGGCTGGCCTCGGAGAGCGCGTCCGGCTCGATGAGCACAAAGATGGGGACGCCGGGGGCGCGCGAACCCAACTCGCGCACAAAGTAGCTCATGGGCGTGGCGGGGAGGTCGGTGTTCACCAGGATCAGGTGGGGCATCAGTTCTTCGGTTCGCCTCAACCCCAGGTCTGACTGGGACACCCAGTAGATCCGGTGGTTTGCCAGTCTACCTTGTAGGATGGATTGCACCTGATCGCGCATGGATTCGTGGGCGCTGATGAGCAGGATGCGTATGGTCTCATATTCCATCAAGGGCACAAGTTACCTCCAATCAAGGTCGCGGATACAAGGCATTCGCGGGGGCGGCGTCAAGCCGACCTGTTGCCGGGGGTTTGGGCCGGGCTACCATATGCCGGGGATCAATCGCCAACGCACCCTTGCGGCATAGATCGGGTAGCCGCCTATTACCCGCTCCTCTCGCAAGATGCGCGCCACCTGCGTGCCCGCGATCAACAAGAGGGCGAGGGCGTTGATCCATGAGGGGTTGGCAAGCACAAAGCCCGCGTCAAAGATCAACTCGGACGCGTACATGGGATGGCGAATGAGGCGGTATGGCCCGCGAGTGACCAGCCCCCTGTCGGCGGGAGCGATCCCAAAGCTGCGGCCTAGCGAGCATACCCCGGCAAGCATCCCCGCCATGCCCAATCCCTGGAGGATAGCGGCGGGCAACACCCAGCCCCCGCTCACCGGGCGCAGGATGGCGAGCGGCACGATGGCCGATCCCCAGCCGAGCGCCAGTTCCCACCAGGTCCCCGCGCGCGCGGCAGGCCGACGGGACAACATGAGGTAACCTACGATCAGGTAAAACAGACACAGCCCCATATCCAGAAAATCGCCCTGACGCACGGCGGCTATTGCATAGAAAACGGCGAATAGCGTCCACAGGGCGCTCCCCAGCAGGTTTAGCAGAGAGCGCCAGATGGACCGGGGGGCAACTCGCGCAGAACGGGCGCTTGATCTCATAGCAGGCCCCTCACTCGCCGACCCTGGTGGGAATCTGGTAGCGGTTGATGACATAATCCACGTCCACCGGGTCCATGTCGAAGGGCTGTTCCACGCCGGGCGCTCGCAGCAGGATGCTCTGGATGCCCTCGGAATCCAGGGCGAACTTGAGCACCATCGCGTCTTGCGGGTTGAGTGTCACCAACAGCGCCCGTGGGCGATCTGTGCCGTTCGCGGCCTGCCCGGTCAGCGGCGCCTGGTTTGCGCCCTGCTGGTTGGGGCCGCCGATGATGGCGGCGATGCCCACGTTTTGCAGCACGCAAAAGGTGGCTGGCTCTTCATCTCGCGTGGTCCCGGCGCCCTGGGCAGATTCCGCCCCGATGGCCTGCATTTCGCGGTTGACGGGAAACTCGAGCGAGATAGCCAGGTCTACCCGGTCGCCCGGCTTGAGCACGTTCATGGTGGTGAGCAGGTCGTCGGCTGGAATAGCCATGAGCACCTCATCTTCGGCCACAAAGAGGGCCATGCGCCCGTCGCCAGTGGTCGTGTTGGGGGCCAGCAAGCGCCTGTCCAGCAGGATTTCCCCCGGGTAGAGGTCCACCGTAGTGATCATGCCCTCGGCATCCTCAAAGGTGGAGATGGCCCCTTCGGGCACGGTGTCTACCGGCACTTTAGTGATTTCGACATCCTCGCGGGTCAGCGTCGTACGCACAGGGATGAGCCGCGCAGCCGTGACCACGTCTACCGTAAGCTGGGCGTTCTCCTGGGCAGATACTTCGGGCATGGCCTGGGTGAGCGCGGCAAAGGCCACGATGCCCGCCAGCCCGGCGACGATCAATCCCGCAAACAACCAGATGAATCCGCGTAAACGTCCCACTGTGTCCTCCCTGCTTATTCCAGCCACATGGTGCTTTCGGCTTGCAACGGGATGCTCGCGCCGAACAAGCCTGTCAGCAAATCCGCCGTATAGTCTGCCCTAACGGTCACCGTGTCACCCGAAAAGGAAACCACGATGGTGGCGCTGTCCAGGCCCGCGTCACGCGCATATTCCTGCGCTCTCGCCGCTGCTGCGGCGGCGTTGTGCGGGGGGACGATCCCATAGCGGGCGCCTTCACGGGCGGCGTTGGTGAGCGCGCTGTAGAGAAAGATGACCCGGCCAAACTCCATAATGCCGAAAACGAGCGTCAGGAACACCAGCAGAACCAGCGCGTACTCGACCAGAGTCGCCCCGCGTTCCCCTCGCAGACGAAAGCCTCGTCTCATGCTTGTTTCCTCTCGCTCCCTATGCTGGTAATGGTCGCGACGCACCACGGTTCGCCGTGGCATGTCGCGACCACCGGTTCACATACTGCCAGGCCCCGCCCATTTACGTCAGTGGGTGGATGGGGCAGTGAGCGGGGCTTGTCTACCTGGCGAGCGTGGCGTCAGCCATAGGCCCGGTCAGGTATGGCGCGGGGCGTATTACAACGAGCCTGCGACACTGTCGAGGGTGTCAGAGATGGCGGTACCGAGATCCCCGAGGGCTACGACGCACGCGACGGCGATCAGGGCCAGCAGCAGACCGTACTCGGCCAGGCCCGCGCCTTCCTCACGGTTGGTCAACTGGCGAAGCGTGGCAACCAGATTCAAATACAGTTTGGTCATTTCCATTCCTCCTGGATTCTTTTTGCTTTCTGTACGAGAAACCCATGTTCCGATACCTTGAACCGGGGAACCGCTCCCCAGGTAGCGGACGAAGCGAGACCATAGCTTGAGCCCCGGAGCAGGCCAGACGTGGCGGCTCCAGGGCGCGGGCGTTGGGCAGCGCGTGGCGCTATGTCCAACAGCCAGAGCAACGCAAAGCGGAATAGGGATAAACAAGCGGGAGGATGCCAGACGAACGGGAATACGCCGGGGCGGGGTTGACGGGACGAGATGCCTGTGGGCAGGGGGATGTCAACCGCAAGGGGCGCAAGGCAACAAACATGGAGAAGGTACGTGCAGGACGAGCGAGCAACCAACGAACAACTATCGGTATAGGGCTATCGCTATTCAACTGTTAACTCGAGCGCGTTCGTCAACGGGAATCTGGTTGTGCCGGTAGCGGTAAAGCGCTTCGGGTTAAGAGGGCGGGGCACACGAGAATAGAAGAGTGATGTGAACTCGGAGGTGGTTGGGGGATGTACCAATATGCTTATTAGAACATGTATCTGATTATCTTGGGGACAGTATACATTATCAAGGTCACATCAAAGTAAAATGAGGTGAATACTTCATTAGAGTTTGCAAGATGATGCTGCGCCAAGGTAGGAAAGGCGCGTGGGGCGAACAGGGGCTTGATTACCGCGCATGACATTGTTCAAGTGGCGAATATGTAAGAATTATCATCTTGAGTTTTGGGCATTTTCATGCAGCGTTAACGCGCAGGGGTTATGATGTCTGTATCCTACAGGTGCAGTTTGATTGCTCGCACGGCAGGGTTGAGCTGGCGAGCCAGGGCTGGAAGGCTCATCGTTCAGAGCTTTTCGCCGAAACCCACCGCACTCCCACCGCAGCACACTATCACACTCAGCGAACCCCGATAGGCCGGACCCGCTGGCCTGTCTGGGCAGTGGGCGCAAGGCGCGTTGAACTGCGGGCGCTACGTCGTCTGTTCAGGCCAGGTTGGGCAAGGTAACCACCACACTATGAATATTTCAATGCTAAAGCGACCTGCTATTAACCGGAGGTTAACCTGGGTTTGGTATGTTCAGCAGGAGACTAGCTGTTCAGGTGCTCTGACATCTTGCGGTTACCGAACAATGGCCACAGATAAGCTGGAAGGGGCAAGACGCTCGGATGTCCCTGGGTCCAACATGGGGCATCCTCCCGGCAGTCGCGCCACGACTCTGGCTTGGGGTGGCGCGATGAAGCGAAACGCCCCGTCTTGTGTCTCTTTGGGATGCGCCAGGCTGCCTGCTGACTCCAAAAACCTGGCTGCACGCTTTTCCCAAGGATTTGTACCTCGCGCGATGGTGTGCCGTTCCCCATGCGTCGAGTTCCCAATATCGCAGGAATATGTGCGAGATCAGCGTGGGAATCCCCTTTTGCTTTATAGGGTCTGGCCTTGCGTGCCAGGCTTGTACCTGTCTGCTCATCTCCGTAGGGCGAGCGGTCATCCCGGTGAGGGAGATTAAGGGGAGATTGAAAGAATTAACGCCCTTTTAACCCAGGCTGACTCGCCAACAACGTCTACATGCTAGTATTATTGGGCACGAAACTGAGAAGGACATATACACGAATGGAGAATCGACATCGTGGAACAATGGTATGTCCTCTATAGCAAACCGCGCAAAGAGTTCCGCTTGCGAGACGAGTTGACGCAAAAAGGGATTCAGGTTTATCTGCCAACGTGCCCGCCAAAGGGGCGGCAGAAGGCCCCCCAGCCGCTTTTCTTTCGGTATCTGTTCGCCCGGCTCGATATGGAGCAGGCCACCACGCAGATTGTGCGGTGGCTCCCCGGGTTGACCTGCTTTGTGATGTTTGGCGACGATTACGCTACGGTGCCGGATCAGGTCGTGAGCTATATCCGGCGGCGGGCCGCCGAGATGGCGCAACGGGAGGCAGAACCTTTTCATCGCGGGCAGCGCGTGCGGATCACGGGGAACCACCCGCTGGCCCAACTGGACGCGGTGTTTGATCGGAACCTGTCCAGCGGTGCGCGGGCGCATGTGCTGGTCGAGACGTTGGGGCGGCTGGTGCGCTGCGAGATTGACCTGGATATGTTGGAGGCGGTCGCTCCGGTTCACTGAATGCGTTTGGATGGGGGGCGCAAAAGCGTTGATCGGGCGCGTGCCCCGGTCAATGCAAGCGCCCGGATGGGGTTCAGTCTGCTGGGGGTATGTGTCGTTTTCTTTCCCCGAGTCTATTGGTCACTGCCAGCCACTGTGGTGACGTTCAACGGCGAATGCCCACAGACGTCGAGAGAGCATGTAGGTGCGGCCACGGCTCTCCTGGCGGGTCGAATAGTGTATCACCCCTCTCTGTGCAACCAGGGTTGCACGGAGGGGCGGAGCCTGCCCAGCATAGCCCTCGTTGCAGGCTCTATCGCCTCGAGACACATGCCCCTTCATCTCCCACTTGCGGACAATAGCGGCCCATTACCCAATCGCATCTAAACTACTACCGAGAGTTTCCATTCGCGGAGAAGAAGCGTTCATACGCCTTGGCGCAGGAGCAATTGGAGTGAATAATCAATTGACGATGCCCACTACGTCTTCGCCGTCTGTGCGCCATTCAGAGCAAGAGGTGGCGCCACCTGTGGCGCCGCCGCCTTATTCGACTGGCGCGATGTCTCCGCGCAGTTCCCGGCAACGGCTGGCGGGCCTGCATATCTCGGAGCGGCGCATCGTATTGATGCTGGGCGATCTGATCATGATGAGCCTGGCGCTGCTGGCGGCGCTGTGGCTGCGGATTCCGGGTCTCAGCGATCTATATGCTATCCCCAGTCGGCTGTTTGTCCTCAAGCTGCATTGGTGGCTGGTACTTTGGGGGGTGTGGATACCGGTCTCGATCATCGCAGACTGCTATGACCTCAAGCGGTCTGCATCGGCCAGGGGCGCTGTTCAAACGGCCACCTGCGCGCTGGCCGCCAGCGCGCTCTACTTTGTCGTTCCCTCTATTTCGGCCCCGCTCACTTCTTCCCGTCTGGCATGGTTTATCTTTGCAGTGCTGGCGATGTTGGGCGTGGGGGGATGGCGTGTCGCCTATGCGATTCTGGGGTCCCAGTCAACCTTTACCCGGTCCGTGCTCATCGTCGGGGCCGGATATGCGGGGTCTGTTATGGCCAAGACCCTCAACGCTATGACAGAGGCCACCGGAGTGGTGCTGGTCGGCTTTGTGGACGACAACCCCGCGCTACAGGGGCTGGAGATGTTTGGCAAAAAGGTGCTGGGCACTAGCCGAGACCTGGAATCATTGGTCAGGCGATTGGAGGTAGACGAGGTCATTGTCGCCGTCACCGACCCCCATCGAATTGGCCCCGACTTGTTGGCGGCCCTGGTGGATTGCTGGAAGCAGGGCGTCAGCGTTATTCCCATGTCGCTGTACTATGAAGAGTTCACCGGCTCGGTTCCGGTTGAGCACATTGGGCAGAACCTCTTTGCGCTGGTGGATCACCAGAATCAGGTCTTGTTGCGCGTGTGGGGCGCTGTCCGCCGACTGATCGACCTGGTGGTCGGTCTTGTGGGCCTGCTGATTCTGGCCCCTCTGACGCCAGTGATCGCGCTGGCTATCTGGCTCGACTGCCCTGGGCCAATCTTTTATCGGCAGCAGCGTATTGGGCAGGGTGGCCGCACGTTCTGGCTGACCAAGTTTCGCTCCATGATCCCTGATGCGGAAAAGGAGGGAGCGCAGTGGGCACAAAAGCGCGATGACCGCATCACGCGGGTGGGGCGGATCTTGCGCAAGGCGCGCATTGACGAGCTGCCCCAGTTCTGGAACCTGCTGGTGGGGGATATGTCGCTCATCGGCCCTCGCCCAGAGCGGCCTGAATTTGTCCAACAGTTGGACACGTTGCTTCCCTACTATGCGATTCGCCATTCCATCAAGCCGGGTATCACCGGCTGGGCGCAGGTGCGCTATCAATATGGCAGCAGCGTGGATGACTCTCTGAACAAGCTTCAATATGACCTGTACTATGTGAAGCATCGCGGTCCCGCGCTCGACGCTCTGATTGCCCTGCACACGCTGCGCATTATGGCGCTGATGAAGGGCACCTGAGTGGAGATCAGTGGCGGGCCGGGGCTGTACCTGCGGCGTCAGGCGGATGGGCTGGGGCGGTATCTCCTGGAGCAGGCGTTGCAGGCGCTCGTGGGGTGGGTGCCCACGCTGGTAGGGATTGGGTTGCGGGCCATCCTCTACCGACTGATGTTGCATATGGATGGCCTGGCGGCCATCGAGGCCGGGGTGCGGTTGCGGTTCGCCAACCATATCAGGTTGGGCAATCGGGCCTATCTGGATCAGGGGGTTTATATCCACGCCTGCCCCAACGGGGTCGAGATTGGCCCTGGTACGCTGGTGATGCATGGCGCTATCC
>JAAYXX010000046.1 GCA_012515695.1 Chloroflexota bacterium | reverse complement strand
CGTGTCGCGGTGGGCGTGAAGCGGGCGCACGATGGAACCCGCCGGGCAATCCATGATGGCCACCGAGAGCTTTTCCGAACCCAGCCTCTCAGGAGTGGCTAACCATTGCAGGGTGCGCCCTGGTAGAACCTGGGGCGTTACATCGGCAGATGAAACAACATGAACGGGCATGAAAATCCTCCTCATATCTGATCTCAATGGGTATGCCGCCGCGGGAAAGGGCGTCACCATCCCTCGCCATTGGTCTAACTGGCTCGCTTGCAGGCCAACACCTTTTGAGCTGCGGCCACCACATCCGTCACCGCCAGACCAAAGGCGTCCATCAGCGTTTCGGGGTCGGGCGCTGTTCGCGTAAACGTGTCCGCGATGCCGACGCGCTCCAGCGGCACGGGCTGGCTCTGGCCCAGCACTTCCGCCACAGCCGACCCCAGGCCGCCGACCACCGAGTGCTCCTCGGCGGTGACTACCGCTCCGGTCTCTTGCGCCGCCTGCTGGATCAATGCCTCGTCCAGCGGCTTGATGGTGTGCATCTCGATGACCCGCGCAGCAACCCCCGCCTTTGCCAGTTCGTCGGCGGCCAGCAGGCTGCGGCCCACCATCGTGCCCGTCGCCACAATCGTCACATCGTTGCCCTGGCGCAGCGTCAGCCCCCGCCCAATTTGCAGGTCGGGCGGCTGCTGATGCACGGGTAGCGCCGCCGAGCGGCTGAGGCGGAAATAGACCGGCCCGCGATGCCGGGCGATCACCGGCACCCACGCCGCCACCTCCGTAGCGTCCGCCGGGACGATCACCGTCATGTTGGGCAGGGCGCGCAAAATGGCAATGTCGGCAATGGAATGATGCGTGGGGCCATCTTTATAGTCCGACAGCCCGGCATATCCCGCGATAATCTTGACGTTGGTGTCTGCGTAGCAAACACAGGTGCGAATCTGCTCGATGGAGCGCAACGAGAGCAGCGCCGCAAATCCGTTGGCAAAAGGGACCTGCCCGCCAAGCGCCAGCCCCACCGCCACGTCGATCATGCACGGTTCGGCAATGCCCAGATTATAGAACCGCTCAGGATAACGCTGGGCAAAATAACAGCTCAGGGTAGAAGAGGAAGTGTCCACATCCAGCACAACGACGTCGGCGTCAGACGCGCCATATTCGGCCAAGGCCCGGCCAAAAGCCTCTCGCATCGCCAACTCAGCCATGACATCCCTCCTCTAGCTCGGCAAGGGCCTGGCAGAGCTGTTCCGCATTCGGGGCTACGCCGTGCCACCGGGAATCATTCTCCATGAACGAGACTCCCTTCCCTTTGGTCGTGCGGGCCAAAATCAGGGTGGGGCGATCGTGGATTTGCTCGGCGGCGTCCAGTGCTTCGAGCACCTGGCGCACATTGTGGCCGTCAACCTCCAGGACTGCCCAACCAAAGGCGCGCCACTTGTCGGCCATCGGCTCCATCGGCATGATCTCGTGGACAGGCCCATCCAATTGCACGTTGTTATAGTCCAGAATGGCGGTCATCTCGGACACGCGAAATTTACTCGCGGCCATTGCGCCCTCCCAGACAATGCCCCCCTGACATTCCCCATCGCCCAGGAGCACATAGATGCGGTAGGCTTGCTTTCGCCTGCGCGCCGCCAATGCCAACCCTACGCCAATGGCGTTGCCGTGCCCCAACAGGCCGGAGGTCATGTCTACCCCTGGCGTCTTGATCCGGTCAGGATGGCCCTGCAAATGACAATCCAACGCCCCCCAACGCTCCAAATCCTCTTTGGGGAAATAGCCTCGTTCCGCCAGAGCCGCGTACAGAATGGCCGAGGCGTGCCCCTTGCTCAGAATAAAGCGGTCGCGCGCGGGGTCGTCCGGCTGGGCCGGGTTCAGGCGCATCTTTTGAAAGAACAGAGCGGCCATGATCTCGGCGCACGAGAGCGTGCCGCCGGGGTGGCCTGCCGCCCGCCGATGAATCATCGTCAGGCTGTCCTGACGCAGTTGTCGCGCCCGCCGCTCCAACTCGGTGATGGTTGCTTCGGAATAGGATGCCATATTACCCGCCTATCGTTTTGGAAATCAGAATGAAGGACTACTCGCTGTCGCGCCAGAGGCTCGTCCTTGACTCGAGGGAGACGGTCAAGCCTCCCTCCAGTCCCCCCCTCTATGGGTAGTTAATCAGCCACCAGCGAGTGCACATGCGCCACCAGCCCCACATCCGGCCGGTTCGACCAGACGGGCGAGCAATGGGGGAATTCGGGAGTGCTCCCCCAGTAGGCGGCGTTGGGATATACCTCGCACATCTCCTTGGCGCAATCGCCATACACGATCACGTCCCCCTCCACATCGCTCACCAGGGGTTCAAACTGCTTCCCGACGAAAATAGTCAGGGGCCGCTTGAGCCTGGACAGGGTTCCATCCACCAACAGCGCGTCCAGCGCCATGCGTACCAGCGCCCGGCAACCGGGCACACACGCCGCCCCGCAGATCACATCCACGTTGGGGAACACGCCTTCCATCGCGGTGTCGGGCTTCTTGAACCGGCGCTTGACGCTATCGAGAGGCACGCCCACCAACTCGATCTCTTCCATCTTGTTGGTGCCCAGCCCTTGCGCGGCTGCCAACTGGGTAGCGGGTACGCTGCCGGGGTCTTCCCAGTCCATCAGGGCCGCGCAGACCGTATCCACAGCCACCGGGTCTCGGCCCGCCAGGATGGTGTTGAAATCGGGGAACAAGTCCTCAGGGTAGGCGCTAAAGGGGCCATTCCCCTGGCAGGCATACAGCGAATCCACCAGGAACCAGGTGGGGTTGGCCGCACGGGTCAGGTTGACGATCTTTTGATAGATATCGTCCCGATGGCAGCGGTTCATCCAGTCATAGTTGGGCAGGTTGCCAAACTGTAGCTTGAGGGCGCAGGTCAACATCGTGTGGATGTGCACCTTCATCTTGGGCATACCGATATAGACATCGGCCTCGCGCACGGGGCGCGGCACCGGGAACTCGCGGAATATCTTGACATCGGGCAATGTCACCATGTCAAAGGGGACGTTATCGAAAGGAACCAACTCGGCCCCCGTCCGGTCGGCGACATCCTTGATACCGCACCCGCACATGGCCGCATAGGTATCAGCGCCCTGCGCACAACGCTCACCAATCTGAATCCTGGCGGGGAGTTGTTCCTTGATGATCTCGATCAACGCTTCCAGCAGGCGCGGGTCTGTGGTAAACCCATTGTTTGGCGGCGAGGGAATCACGGTATTGATCTTGATCAACACCGTCTGGCCCGGCTTGACGAGGTTTTGCATCCCCCCCACCGAACCGTCCACCACCTCTTGCACCATCGCCCGCACGAGGGCAAGCTGCTCACGCGAGTATTCCCCCGGCTTGCCCAGATCAGCGTCCGAATGCGTAATAGCCACTCGAGTCTTTTTCATGGCTCGGCTCCTTGTAGGTGTAATCTCCTCTGAAATGGGGCGTTCCCCCAGCGTTCGGCTCTATGCGTCTCTGGTGATGGCGACGGCCCGCAAAGGCGAACCTGTGCCATCGTGCAGCTTGAGCGGAAGCCCCACATACCAGAACTCGTGCGAGGGAATCAGGTCCACGTGGGCCAGGTTCTCCATATTGAGAATCTCGCGCTCGCGGCAGACAATGTGCGCCGGTTGGATCTTGACACGCGCCACCTCGGCATGGCTGTCGATGCTGGGCGCGTCCGCGCCAATAGCCACCGCGCCCAGATCATTCAGGTATTCGGTGGCCCCGCGATCCAGGCCGGGGTAATCTCGGACGTACTCAAAACGCTGGTTCCACTTGCGATACCAGCCAGTGTAATACAGCACCACCGATTGCGGCTGGATCGTCACGCCGGTTTTCTCCAACGCCTGATCCACGTCCTCCTTGGTGATATATGCGGCTGGCTCTT
>JAAYXX010000359.1 GCA_012515695.1 Chloroflexota bacterium | reverse complement strand
CCGTCCATCATCGGGTGGGAGAAGAATGTCGGGTTGAAATCCAACCCCAGGCCCTTCTCGATGGCAAAATCCACCCAATTCTGGAACTGCTCGATTGTATAGGCGTCGCGGTCGATTACCTTGCCGTTCTTCTCGGCATAGCAGGCGTGCAAGTTGAGCTTGATCTTGCCGGGGATCATCGTCAAGGCTTTGGCAATGTCCGCCCTCAGCTCTTCTGGCGTCCTGGCGCGGCCGGGGTAATTCCCTGTGGTGGCGATACCGCCGGTCAGCTCTCCTACGCCATCGAACCCGATGACGTCGTCGCCCTGCCAGCAGTGCATCGAGATGGGAACCTGGCTTGCAGCCGCGATTGCCGCGTCCGCATCCACGCCTGCCTGAGCATAGACTTCTTTCGCGTGCTGATACCTGGCGTAAACGTCTGCTTTCATGATTACACCTCTTCTGTATTGAGTGGCTTTTTTCTCGCACCCGACTGTAATCCGCGTGCGTGTTTTCCGACAACATGATCGAATGGGCAGATTGCTTTGCGCTTTGCTCGAGCGCCATTCCCTGGGGGGCTGCCTGATGCTCGGCGTGGCTACTCGTGGAAGAACACCTGCGTCAGGTGGCCTCCCTTCTCGGCAGGGCGCAATATCCCTTCCATGTGCTTTGCCCAGCGTTTCGCGACTTCGGATTCCCTCTGTATCCGCATAGATTCCTCAAGGTCTATGTGGCACTCGAGATAGGCAAACAGCTCGTCGCCCACGTTCCATATCGAATAGTTGTGGATGCCCGCTTCGTTCAGCATCGCCGTCATTTCCGGCCATATTTCGTCGTGGCGCTTTTTGTATTCCTCGATATCATTCACGTACGCTTTCCAGACCATTCTGTGCATACCCGTGTCCTCCTCGCGCCAGTTGTTTAACCAGTGACTGCGGCCATCTGTCTCGGTTGCGGGCACACGAGGCTGATGCCGCCCTGTGCGCCCGCAACTCGCGTTCGGCCTGAGAGCTGCCAACTCTCCAGGCTCGCCAGTCTAAAGTATAATGAGTATAACCTCTACTCGACCTTTCTGAAAGTGACGTCTGGAAGCGCTTTGCAGAGCTTGTCAATGACGCCGGTCTGATGGCCGATGCACAGGGACATGTGATGCGTGTTGCCAGCCTTGGCCCAGTCTACCATATACTTTCTGACATCGCGAGCGATGCGCGCTCTGGTCATCGAGTTGCCCATCTGCGGCAGGGGGCCGCGCTCGCTTTCGGCCTCTGCGCCGATAAAGCGGAACCTGCCATTGATATCGGTAGACAGGCCGAGCATCGTGATGGGGCCTGTTTTCAGGCTGAACTCGACCGAGATACCGTGGCCGCGCTTGCCGTGGTACAGCCCGAGGCCGCGAATCGTGGGCTTGGCGTCGCTAATGCGAATATCGTGCGGCCCATCGTGACCTACGAGCATGATGTTGTCGGCGAGGTCGATGCCGTATTCAGCAAAAGAGCCGCCAGCGCCGATGGAGGAGGTGGTATACATAGCCATGCAGGTCTTCATATCCGATTCGCCCGCGAGCGCGATGCCCTTTGAAACCAGCAGCGAGTTGCCAATGATCAGGTTGGAGGCGACCCGTTCATAGTAGTTGTCGCGGCCTTCATAGTAATAGGCCATGGCAGAGAGGTTGTTGTTGTACACGAGCTTTTCCAGTCCGACGGCGCACTGGGCAGCCCATTCGATATCTTCGGGATTGATCGGCACGGTAGTCGAATCATAGGACGGATCGAGATACACAAAAGTCTCGTTCATCTCGTCGATTTTCTCCTTGACCTCGGTTTCGGTCGCGGACTCGACGTATTCGACCAATTCGCACATCTCGAGCATTCTGATGTGCACCCCAAAAGACCGGGTAAATGCAGTTGGATCAAAGTTCATATCCAACATGCCTTCGTAGGAGTGTCCCATATGGCCAAAGATGGCGCCTTTGTAGGCACGAAGCGCATCCGCTACGCGGCACCACTCGTTGACTTCCTTGACCATACTGGTGTCGTACCACTTGCCACTCTGACGCCCAAACAAAAAGTCTTTGGCTTCGGCACCGCAACGCTCCAAAGCGTTGTAGGCCTCGGTGACGCAGCATGGCCCGCCGAAGCCGATCGAATCGGCAATAGCAACCTGGCCTACCTCGTGTTGCACCTGATGGCCGACCAGGACTATCGGGCAGCACACCTGTTTGGCACCGATGAGGT
>JAAYXX010000358.1 GCA_012515695.1 Chloroflexota bacterium | reverse complement strand
GTGTGCGGAATATCCCGCGGCCGCGCAGGTTTTGGATGTTCAGGATCACCGCAAAGACGATGGCGAGAAAGATACCAGTCGGCAGCAGGATATAGGCAAACTCTAGAGTATTCACCAGCGATTGGACGATATAGGGGTCCTTGAGGATAACGCGATAGTTTTCCAGTCCTACCCACGTCATAGGGCCGAATCCGCGCCAGCTACTAAAGCTCAGGCGAAACGCCCAGATCAGCGGATACAGGCCAAAAAGCGCAAAGCTAATGAAAAAAGGAGCAACGAACAGGTAATCCATCCAATGTTTCAGGATTTCTTTCCACAAAGGCTTGTGGGTACGTGCTACCGAGGGACGCGTAATGGCCGCCTCACTCATGATACCCTCCCGGAAGAAGAAACGACGTTTTGTGTGATCAGCCTCCGAAGTCCCTTGGATGGGACTTCGGAGGCTGTGCAGATCAGGTTGACCTGCGAGCGATACCGATGCGATGCAACGGGTTTGCAGCTACAGAGCGTAGCCGCAATCCAGAGCTAGAGCTTGCACATCGTCCGCTCAAAGTCAGGCTTGGACAACTCGGCGATTTCCTGCATACCCTGGTCTACCGGCTTTTCGCCGCGCACGATGGTCATCATTTCGCGGGTGACGATAGCGTCCACCGCACCCCAACCTGCGGGACGATAGTATTCTTGCGAGAGGCCCTTTTCCTGCTCGGCCCAGAACTCGTTAAAGGCCCAATCGCCAAAGATGTGCGAACGGGCGCTCTTGAAGAGGCTGGAGTTTAGGTAAGGACGATAGGCGGGGATGATACCCCAGCCACCGGTCAGCGCGCACCCTTCGAGGCTACCCAATGCGTACTGCATGTACAGCATGGCATTCTCTTTGTGTTCCGCGCAGTTGGGGGTGCACAGGGTCGCGCCGCCCCAGATGCCGGTGCGGTACTTGATATTCGAGCCGGTGGGGAACTTGGCGATGCGCCAGTAGCCCGCGCCTTGCTCGGGCGTCTTGATCTGGGCTTCCCAGAAGCCCTTGGCCCAGGCCGGGGCAAAGTCGCCGATGAGCGTGCCATCCTGAATAGAGGCCCAGTAGGGGGCGCTCCACCAGGCTACGTCCAGGCCAGCGCCGGTGTCGTAGAGGTTCTTGACGATGGTCATCGCCTCGATGCCCTTTTCGTCATCCACCTTGATCTCCTGCCCGTCCTCGCTGACATAGAGGCCGCCGACCTGCTGGAGAATCAGGTTAAAGAGCGCGCTCCAGCCATCCGCGGGGAGGCAGAACAGGTACTTGCCCTTGCTGGCGAGGTCCTCGGCCATCAGGAAGAAATCATCATAGGTCAGGTTTTCCCAGTCTACGTCGCCATAGCCCATGGCCTCGAACTGGTCATAGCGATAGTAGAAACCAGAGACGCTGATGTCGCCGGGCCAGCCGACGTACTTGCCGGTCTTGGTGACAAAGGCTTCGGCGAGCTTGGCCGGGTGAAAGTCTTCCGCTACCGGCTCGAGAATGGGGGAGGTTTCGAACAGCAGGTCGTTGCAACCAAAGTCCTGCACCTGGGTAGCTTCCAGCCAGATCAGGTCAGGGCAGCCGGTGCCAGAGGCGACCGCGGCGTTGAACATGGTTCCTGAATCGGCGGGATGGGGGGAAGTCCAGGTGACCTTGGGGTATTTCTGCACAAAACCTTCGGCAGCCAGGTCCAGCGGGTGCTGATCGTGGCCCCAGAAGATGACCTCGCCTTCCGGCTCAGCGGCGGCCTGTTCGACCACGACCGTCTGTTCGACGATCTTTTCGACTTCTTTTTCGACGACCGTCGTAACTTCTTTTTCTACTTCGACCTGTTTTTCAACGATGACGGTCTCTTTGACGACCTGGGGTGTGCAGGCGGCCACCCAGGTGGCGGCGGCACCGATACCAAACACGCGAAGCAATGAGCGGCGGGAGAGTTTCTTCTCCATGTCTTGCATCCTCCTGATTTTGGTCGATTGCCAATGAGATAAAAACGCGAACGTGTGGCGGGTGCTCGCTCACATCATTGTGGCATAGGCACTCTCCTTTCAGCCTAGTAGATATAGGGTGCGTTCTCGTATGTGAACATCGGCACGATCTCCGACGATCAGCCGCG
>JAAYXX010000357.1 GCA_012515695.1 Chloroflexota bacterium | reverse complement strand
TTCTCCCGGGGGGAGAAGGCGGTCAGCGCGGCAATATGCCACCCTCGCCCCCTGGGAGAGGGGGCGGCTCCGTAGGAGCCGGGGGTGAGGGTGGTGAGGGTAATCCGCTGGCCGTGACAATCAAAAGTTAGCACCATTGGCCATCCTTGGCGGCTTGATATGATGCCGGCTGGAAGCCGGCGGTCCGATTAGTGTGCCATTCTGGCGGCGCCAGAATGGCGCGGCTACCTGTCCGTTGAGCCGAGCGGCGGGGGGGAGCGGAGGGATACGAGAGGAGACGCCTGATGGATGGGCGTCTCCTCGTTGTTTGCAGGCTGCCTATGCGGCTGCTTGCTACTCGAACACCAGCATGGCGTGGCCGTTGAGCACTGTCACCTGGGTATGGGCGTAGCCGTCCTCATAGGTGAAGGGCAGCTCTTTCCCCTCTGGCTGAAGGGTCAGGCGGCTGGGCGCGGCATCCAGGCGCACGGCGATGGGCATGTCCACCAGCGGGAATGGGTCGTGGACGATGTCCAGCGCACTCGCGCCCTCCGCCGTGTCGGTCTGGCGGGAGGGCAAAAAGCTGACTAGATGCACGATGGTCGTGTTCCCCTTGCGGGTTGCCGTAGCTTCCAGGTGGGCTGGTCCCTGGTCGCGGATGAGGGGCCGGGGCAGCAGCAGGTTGACACAGTTCCCCAGGATTTGCCGGTAGGGCACGTTGGCGTGTTTCCCGAACGCCTCGAGCAGTGGCACGGCAAAGGTGATTGCCCGCCCATGCTGAATGGCGGCGGCATAGGAGGACAGTTTGTCGGGCGGGGTATAGTCGTGCCCGCTGAAGCGGTCGTATGTGCGCTGGAAATACGGCTCTACCACTCCGCAGAGCGCCCTCGCTCCCTCGGCGGGCGTCATCCGCCAGCCCCGTTCGTACATCACCGTGTCGAAATCCGCCATGCCCTGGTTGATGGCGTCGGTTGGGCGCAGGAACACGTGGGTATAGGGCGACAGCCCATGCGCGACGATGCCGAGTTCTGTTAGGATGGGCTGCCCATCCTGGTCCAGCGCAGCCGGGCCGGAGACGATCAGCGCGCCACCGGATTGTAAAAAGGCCTGTAGCCTGGCCCGCAGCGCGTCATCGGCGCGGGTCGTTTCGGGCAAAATGACCAGCTTGTATGGCGTCAGGTCTGCTTCTGGCGGCACGATATCGAATTGCTGGCGGAGTTGTTGCAGTGCGCGCACGGTCCCCAGACCGGACGGGCCGGGCCTGTCGCCCAGCGCGGGGTCTACGATGACGGCGATCTCACTCAGGAGTTTGGCCCCCATCACGAAAGGCTGGCAGGCGGCGATATGCTTGTAGACGCTGCCGATGAGGGCGTATGTCGCCTTGTGGGGCACGCCTCGCGGGTGGAGCAGGTCGCCGATGCCGAGGGTTAGCCCCTGGCTGAGAATCTGGCAGCACTCGTACATCAGCGCGGCCTGCGGCTTGAGGGCGGCGTTATCCCCCCAGCTCTTGTGGAATCGCCCGGTATGGCTGAGGGTGGGCAATCCCAGCGGACGCACAAAGCGGGCCACATAGGGGAAATACGCATAGCCCCATCCGCCGGTGGGCAGGGCCTCGATCTCGACATGGCGCAGGTACTTTTTCTCTATGTGCAGGTTGGTCTTGGGGCGACTGTTGAACCATACCCCGGCGGGCGGGTGGCCGCGCTGGGCGTCCTCTAGCATCTGGCGGAAGCGGGCCATATAGCTGTGGGCCACCATGCGGGCGTATTTGTTGCGGTCAGCCTCTTCGCGGGGGCCCAACCCTTGGGCCTTCATCCCGTCAATAGCCCACTTGCTGCAACTGGGCTGATCCCAGCACATATCGAGGAACAGACCGTCTACCGGCGCAAAGATGCGCAGCACTTCGGCGATCTGATCCGCCAGGTATTCCTGATAGGGGCTGGACATATCCAGCACTTTCCAGGCGGGGAAAAAGGCCGAGTTGCCCCCCTTGACCATTTGAAGCTG
Source organism: Chloroflexota bacterium (assembly GCA_012515695.1). Lineage (GTDB taxonomy): Bacteria > Chloroflexota > Anaerolineae > UBA1429 > UBA1429 > JAAYXX01. Next base: position 11,313 of record JAAYXX010000357.1, on the reverse strand, counting down.
GGGCGTAAGGGCGACCCATTCGGGGTGGGTATTGGCGGCGTATTCGTCCACCTGCACGCTGATGTAGATGGGGGCGCGAATGCCCACGCTGTGCAGCGCCTCGATTTGCTCGCCCAGCAAATCCAACCCCTGGGGCAAGGAGGGATGGCGGGCCGGGTGATTGGTGGCGTAATACAGGTGGCCGTGGTGACATTTGGCAAAGACGGTCACGCTGTCCACATACGCGCCCTTGAACGTCTGGGCGAACTGCTTGGGGTCGAAATCTCGGCCCACGTCTGGCACATCGGGGCCGGTGTGAAAGTCGAGATGGATGGTACGCAGGGGGAAAACCAGCTCGTCGCTCATGTCATGCTCCTTTCTGATGAGACTGGGCAGCGTAGGTCTGCGGGGCCAAGCAAAACGCCCGCATGGTCTCGTCGGTAACCGAAGCGGGCGGCTCGCAGCCGGGACTGAGCAGGTAGGGCGCACCGTCGGCGACGCGCAGGCAATCCAGCGCTGCCCGCTCGCATTCCTCAGGGGTGGCCTGATCCATCGCGGCTACCGGGTCAATGTTGCCTTTGAATGCTTTACCCGCCGCCTCGTACACCCGGCGAGCGGTTGCCAGGTCGACCAGATGGTCCACGTTGAACAGGTCCGCGCCAGATTGCGCCATGTCGTTGAGCAGGTGGGTGGTTTTGCCGCAGATGTGCAGCTTGACCAGCCCGCCGGAACCATGCACTGCCGCGCACACGCGCTGCTCGTAGGGCAGGGCGAATTCGCGATACATGGGCGCCGAGATCAGCGAGGCAGCGGCATCCCCCGCCCCGATCATTGGCGCGCCCGCCTCGACTTGCATCAGGGCGAACTCGATCACCAACTCGGTCAGGAAATCGAGAATGCTATGGGCCAGAGTGGGCCGCTCTACCAGCATCATCAGGAATTGAGTCACGCCGCAGGCCGAACAGGCTTCGGCAAAGGGCATATCTACCCAGCCCAACACCAGACACTCGCCTCCCACGGCCTGGACCATCTCGCGGGTGGCCCGTGTGCGATCAGCCCGGCGGCTATTGGGTTGCGAGGCATCAGGCCGCTTCAGGCGGCGCAGGTCCTGTTCGTTGGCGATCAGGGGGCGCGCCAGATAGGGGGGCCTGGTTTCGGGGTAGACCATCTCACCGCCCAGATCTGCCGCAATGCGAAAGGCGTCGCTGCAAGAGGTGATCGCGTCAATGGGAAACATCTCGCGCACCTTGAGCTGCGACTCGGCCAGGGCGTGGCCATTGGTGGCGTATTGCCGATACGAGATGCCTGCCCGGTCGGCAGGGAGGTACATCAGCAGGGGGAACACGGGCACGCGGTCCACCGGCTCCCCCCGGATGGCGGCAAGACAGCGTTGCTTGCTATTCATCGGGTCGTTATCCTTGTCGTTGCTATCTTGGGCAGCGTTGGCGGCTATTCCCACGGCTTGAGCAGCACCTTGGCGCACTGGTGCGACGCGGATAGTTCGAGCGCCTGCTGTATCTGGCTCATGGGAAAAGTGTGGCTGACCAGTTGGCCCGCCACGGGCGAGTTCTGGATAACCTGCATGACCTTGGGGTAGTTGTTCAGGTTATAGTGCCAGGAGCCGCGCACGGTCAGGCCCTTGCGAATCATGTCCGGGCTGACGGTGATGGCGAGTTCCTGGGAGCATTCGCCCACAAATGTGACCTGGCCTCGGCGGCGGGTGGCGTTGATGCAGAACCGCTCGGCGGGAACCGTGCCGGAGCAATCCAGCGCCATGTCCACGCCCTTGCCGCCGGTGAGCGCGCGCACCTGTTCCAGGGCATCGCTGGCGCGGGGGTCAATGACGAAATCGGCGCCCAGCTTCTTGGCATAGTCCACGCGGTAGGGGATGGACTCGACGGCGATGACGCGCGCGCCGCGATATTTGGCGTTGATCACGCCTCCCAGTCCCACTGGCCCCATGCCGGTGATCAGGACGGTGTCATAGGCGCTCACCTGCATGGTTTCGAACGCCTGGAACGATGGCCCCAGCCCGCAGCAATAGATGGCGGCTTGCTCGTAGGACATGCCTGCGGGGATTTTGGGCAGCAGCCAGTCGGGTTTGATCAGGTATTGGGCATAGGTGGCGCTGCCCTCTGGTGTGTCCAGGAACTCTTTGAGGCTGACGACGTGTTCGCAGTAGATATAGTCGCCCGCCACGCACGACTCGCAGACCCCGCAAGGGTATTGGGGCATGACGACCACGCGGTCGCCCACCTGCACGCGGCCCGGCTGGGCTACGGCGACGACCTCGCCTACGGCCTCGTGGCCCAGGTATTCGCTGGGGCTGCCAGCGACCCACGCCTTGTACTCGGTACACATGGGGACGACGTGCACCTTGACCACCGCCCAGTTTTCCTTGGGCTGGGGATCGGGCACGTCAACGAGACCGGACTGCCGCTCTCCCAGGATAACCGCCTTTTTCATGGTTGGCTCCTTTGGTTACTCGATGGCTGGCTGCGTGTGTGCAGTTGAGGGGGATGCATGATGCTATTATGCGCGTTCTTGCGTTCCTGGTGCAAGCGTGAGCGTGTCCAGTCAAATGGAATGCTCAAGGGGACGCTTTGGTGACGCTTCCGGCGGGGGATGCCGCGCTGTTGCGGCGAAAGCGAGACGCCGAATAGACGGGTTTGCCAGCCACTTGCTTTCTGGTTATGATATGCGTATGTGTGTTGTTGGCCGGTTTCTTGGTCCAGGCTGGGCCTGGAGGGCGGCGGCATGGATGTCTAGTGCTGAATGGGGAAAATGAACATGCGCGTGGCAATTGTCGGTGGCGGGATCACCGGGATGAGCGTGGCCGACACACTGGCCGCTCGGGGGATCTCTTGCACTATATACGAGCAAGACTCGGTCGTTGGTGGCCTGGCCGGATCGTTCCGGGTCAACGGCACCTATCTAGAAAAGTTCTACCATCACCTTTTTACCAGCGATACGGCGATGGTAGAGGTGATTCAACGGTTGGGACTCGGAGACAAGTTCCATTGGCTGCCCACCAATAACAGCTATTACGCAGGCCGCCTCTACCGCCTGAGTACGCCTCTGGACCTGTTAAAGTTCACGCGGGTTAGCCTGATCGATCGCATCCGGCTGGGGATGCTATACCTGCGTACCCGCTTTGTCAACGACTGGCACCCCCTGGAAGAGATCACCGCCCGCGATTGGCTGGTGCAGATGGCCGGGAAGAACGTGTACCACGCCGTCTGGGAGCCGCTTTTGCGCTCCAAGTTTGGCCGCTATGCCGACGAGGTGGCGGCGGTCTGGATGTGGAACAAGCTCAAGCTGCGGGGCAGCTCTCGCGGGTCCAAGCAGGAGGAGCGGCTGGGCTATCTGGAGGGGGGCTTTGGGCAGGCGATAGATGCCTGGGAGCAAGACCTGCGCGCGCGCGGCGTCGAGTTCAAGCTGTCCACGCCCGTCAGCCGGATTGTCGCGGAGAACGGTACGGCGGTGGGGGTGTTGGCGAACGACGAGCTACAACGATATGACCGAGTGTTTGCCACCGTCGCGCCGGAGCTGCTGCTGCAAATGGCGCCCGACCTGCCTGCGGAATACCGTGGGCGGTTGGAGCAGATCAAATATCTGGCGAATGTCTGTCTGGTGATGAGCCTGGACCGCAGCCTGTCCGGAACCTACTGGATGAACATTGGCGACCCCGAGATTCCCTTTACCGGCGTGATCGAGCATACGAACATGCAGCGCAAAGAGCTATATGGCGGCGCGCATGTGGTGTATATCTCGCGCTACCTGGACCACGAGGACCCGCTATATCAGATGTCGGCGGAAGAGATACTCGATCAGTACATGCCCTATTTGCAGCGCATGTTCCGAGGTTTTCAGCGGGATTGGGTCAAGCAGACGTGGGCATGGCGCGAACGCTACACCCAGCCGTTGATTGGGCTGCGCTATTCGTCGCTCAAGCCGTCGTTCCGGACACCCCTCAAGGGGTTGTGGTTCAGTTCGATGGCGCAGGTGTACCCCGAAGACCGGGGCATGAACTATGCCGTGGTGTATGGCAGGCGGGCGGCGGAAGAGATGCTGGCCGAGCTGCCGCAAGCAGGCCCGGAGGGGTCGGCGGCATAGGGCGCGGCGCTGCCCGTGCGAGACATAAGCGAACAGGATGCCCCGCATCACCCTTTTTGTGTAGCGGGGCATCTGTCATTTTTCTGCTGCCACTCCCATTGCGTTTCCGCGCTTTTCATGCTACAATCAGTCTACATATAGATAGCTGTTGCTTCGCAGATTGCATTCCCCTAATACCATCGCTTTTCCCCCCACCGCTGACCCTTGGGCGCGCATCAATGAGATGGGGCGTCGCTCAACGTTGATGCTCAATGGCTATGAAGAGTACCCCCTCTATGAGGGTATCCCTCTATAGGGGATGGAATAACTGGATATTACTAATGCGTTCCCGCCGTATCGTCTGGCTTTTCATCATCAATCGCTAATGTTGGCCTGCTGCCCCCTGATGCTGCTATGAGTCATGCACTGGCAGGGCAGTTTGGGGCCGGACCCGATTGGCGCCGCGATGCGGCATACCGGACGCTATGCCTCGGTCTTGCTGCTCTCTCCCTGCTTCCCACGGTCGCGCCCGCCATCTGGGGTGTTGCGCAAGTGCTCCGCGTGCGTTGGGCTGTGGACCTCTGTGCTTTCCTGTATGCTGCGCTTTACCTGCTCATCTATGTTGGCCTGGACCATGTGTTTCAACGCACCACACACCCCAAAGGGTGAGCGATAGGGGTAGGGAACGCAATTCTGGGAGAGAGAAGGATGATTGTTGACTATGATCGGGATGCGGACAAGCTGACCATTGACCTGGAGCCGGAACCCGGCGATATGGGGATGTACCGGGCCGAGCATGTGTCCATCTTTTTTGATGAGGACCGCCGCCTGCGACAGCTTGTCATCTCGAATGCCAGCCAGTTCGTGGCCCGCGCGCTGGGCGCTGGCGTCAAGGTGGAGATCCCACACCCGGGGCATCCCACCAAGAGCGCGATGGCCTGGTATGCGGCTGACTCGGCGATGATTAACGCCTATGGGTATGATCCCTCCAGGGGTGCCCTCGAACTGGTGTTCAATGATGGCAGCGTGTACCGGTATTATGATGTGCCTGAGCATATCTTTGAGGGGCTGCGTGCAGCCGAATCAAAGGGCAAGTACATCCGCGATCATATTATCAACCAGTATCGCACAGACAGGGTAGCGGCTCCGTTCCCCTGGTGAGGGTCTGCGGGCGGCATTGGCAGGGCAGAGGCGACAGGCGGCGAGGAGTTGGCAAGCAATGGGAGGTGTGATGCGACATCGGAAGCGTCCACGTGGCGCTGTTCGGGTGAGAAATATCCCGCAGGCTGCCCGGCTCGAGGCGCGGGCCGGGAGCCGGTTGCAGCCTGCGGATGAACTGCTATTAGTGGTGTTCGGGGTGATCGTGCACTGGATTATGGTCGTGGTATTTACCCATGCGGGGCATCCGGTCATGTAGCGATTGGTAGGCGGATTCCAGCACCAGGCGCATGCGCTTGTAGGTGATATCATCCTTGCGCGTGCCGACGGTGTCCAGATAGGCGATGGCCCCCTCGATTTGTTCCAGGATCGTCACCGCGTCCGCCGCAGCCATGAACTCGGAGCCTTGGACGGCCACCATGACGGGCGAGGAGTGGGCCGCGATGATCTCGGGTTGATCGGCATAGTGGCCGCGTACCAGCAGGGCCAGCCAGGAGCTTTTATCCACATGGAAGGACCAACTGCCGCTCCCCTCCCACGGGCCGGTAGCCACGCTCTCGCGAATCTCGCCATTGACGATCAGTTCCACCCGCGATATGGGAACCGTGACGCTGGCGACTTGCCAGGTAATGTCCACCGTGCCGCCGTTGGCTGACATGGCGATGCGGCTGCCCATTGGCTGGCCGTCCACGTTGAACTCGAGCAAGGGGCCATAGGTGGCAAACGTTTCCGCCCGGCGCACGGCGTCCATCCACGCCTCGTAATCAAAGGGGCGATCCTCGGCGATGCGGGCATAGGTACGCACTGTGCCCACCGCCGTGGATGCGCTCATCTTGTCCGTACCTGCCACGATAGCCACGCGGTAGCCGCAATTCAAGTACCGGTAATAGTCGGACAGCGTGTAGGGGTCAATGCCAGAGTACAGGCTGCCCCATGAGGTGGTCTCGATGCCGTCAATCGCCCCGCTGACGATGCTGGCGGCATGTTCGGCGCGTGGATTGGGAAAGTGGGGCAAGACGACCAGCCCGCCCTGTTTTTTGCACTGCCTGGCCCATTCGGTGAGCAGGATTTCGATGGGATCACCCAACGCGGACTCGTCCGGGCCGCCGGTAGTCATTGGGGCGATGGCGCGCCCGCGATAGCCCAGCAGCGAGATGTGGCCCATGACATGCTGGCGGTTCTCCGTGCCCACGCGCACAAGGTATTCGCCGTCGCCGCCCGCCTCCCGCGATCCCCAGGTCGTGCGCCCGTCGAAATCCCCCACGTTGGTCATCAGTTCGCCCCATTGGCTGGACAGCAGGTTCACCACGTTGACCCCTTCGCCGCTTCCCTCCAGCAGAGCGGATAGAGGCGTCAAAAAGTGCACGTGGGTATCGGCGGTTACCCAGCCCCGCTCGCGCCAGGGCAACACCTTCTCGATCTCGATGACGATTTCTTGGGTGGCGGGCGTCACCTGCACCACCCGACGCACGGGCTTGATCTCGAACCCCTTGGAGACTTCGATATACACATCGCCCAGGGGGAGGTCTATGTCTGTCTCGCCGGGGATGTAGGTCGTGTGGTGTATGCCCTGGTGGGTGAAATCCACTGAATAGTCTTCATACCAGGCTGGGTTGGGAATGCGATGGCGATCCACCGGGGCCAGGTATTCCCCCGCCTGGCCGTGCACGTGCAGTTTGACCGCCACCGGCTGGCCGCTGGCCTTGTCCAGGGCGCGGATCGTGACCCGCTGCGTTGCCGGAGCCACTGGCTGCAAGACGTCGTTTGCTTCGCGCTGCAACAGGGCCTTGACGGGAATCTGGCGGCCATCCCACAGGTGAAACTGGGCGTCGTTGTGGGCCGTGTACTCGATCAGTACCTCTTGAGGCGATACGTCGGGTAGCTGGTTGTTATAGCTGGCGGGCCAGTTCTCATTGGGGTAGCGGGGGCGGAGGTGGGCCGAGATCACCTGCCCCATGTCCAGGCTAATTTGGGCCAGCACTCCCCGATTGTCTAGCTCGGGCTGGAACGCGACCCCTTCGGGCAGCGTCAGGAGCGCCTTGCGGCGGGGTTCCCAGCGCAGGGGCAACGCGGACGCATTCCCGGCAGAGACAGCGGACAGCACGACCACGCCCGAAACTGGCTCCAGGCGCAGGCCGACGATCTCTTGATCTGGGTGCGGGTTTTGCCATGCCCACAGCCAGTTGACCCACGGCCCCGCGTCGGCGACGTCCGTGCGGGTCTGGCTGCGTCCCCAGGAGGCGGTCACTTGTTCGTGGTGGGCATGTTGGGGCCGTAGCTTGTTCTGGGCGACGGCCTCGAAGCAGTTCTCCCCCCAGCCGCGAGTAAAGGCGCCGATCTGGTGACGGCGACGGATCGCCAGCCGCTCCTCAGAGCCGTCGGCATAGAGCACGACATAGTTGGCGGCATGTTCGCCCAGTTGGCCGCGGCCGCGCATGGGCGAGATAAAGCCATCCTCGTTGAGCGGCAGGGGCCGCAGGTCCGAAGTGTGCAGGAAAACCAGCCACTCGGCCTGGGTGGGGGATAGATGCACCGTGATCGGCGCGTCTGCCAGCAGCGCGACCGACTCGACGGTGAAGGGGATACCCCAGCAAACGCATTCGCCGGTGGGGGCGTACACGGTGGCCTGGGCCATTTCCGGGGAAAGGGCCTCTGCGGGTAGCCCGGTCAGCGAAGCGTTGCCCTGGAAAGGCAAGGGGCGGAACAGCGACGAAGCAGGACCGTCTTGAATCGAAGGCATGGCGTTTCCTCCATAGGTGATGGACAGCAGGTTCCTGGTATCTCGGATGGCGCTGCCAGGTTGGGGCCTGCGGGTGAATAGCTGATGAACCGCCACAGTATAGCATATCTTGTTTCGGCGTACAGCGTCAGCGCGCTCCCGCATGGCGGGATGCCCTTACCGGTGTCCTTCCCTCACCGGGGAAGGAGGATGCCTGGCCTGGTCAACACTTGACATACGGCTCCCCCTCGTCTAAACTAGATGAGGAAGGAGACGTATGAGCGGGTTGAATGGAACGAACGGGCAGAATGCAACAGAAGAGACCTTTTGGCGAGGGGTGGATTTCTCTGGCGTAACGGTTGTGCTGGGGATTGGCACTGGTCGCCTGATCGAGTTGCTCGCGCAGCAGGCCAAGGCAGCGCAAGGGCATTTGGTCTTGCTGGATTTCCAACCGGCGCATCTACAGGCCCTCTTACCGCTACGGGAACAGGCTCCGGTGCTGCTCGTGCGCGGCCGATATCGGCAGATTCCGTTGCTCAGCGAGACGGTGGACCTGCTGGTCGTCAATGGCGTCTTGCGCGAAGTGCCCGAATCGCTGCTCATGCGTATCTTTGAAGAGTTCTGGCGGGTGTTGGTCCCCGGCGGGCAGTTGCGGGTTTCGGACATCATCGAGCCTGCGGTGGTAGACCATGCCCTGGCGTGGGGAGAGCGCAACCGCATCGTCCGCAAGCTGGCCGAGTTGCTGCAAATGCCCACGGCGCTGGCGGTGAACCTGCCGGAAGCGGCCAAGGCTATGCGGTCGGTGGGCTTTGAGAACCCCAAGGCTACCATCTTGCCCGGCTATGCCCTGACGGATGCCTGGCTGGAGGAGACGGTGAACGCCCTGCGGAACATGGCTTCCAGGGTGGCCGACCGCGCCAAACGAGACGAATTGCTAGAGCGGGATATCCCGCGCCTGATTGCGTCCTACGCTCAGGGGAACCAGCGCGCCGCCGAACGCTTTGTGCTGAGTGGGCGCAAGGTGGGCAGCCTGGCCCTGGAGATGGAAGCTTCGTTCACCGAGGAGGACCTGCACGAGCAGGGGGATTGACAGGTTTGCGCTGGATTTGCGCCCAACCCCGGGGGTTTGGGAACCAGCCCCTGGGGTGTTTTTATTTCCCGCGAGAAATTTGACGAATTTGTGACCGAAGTCACATGCGCGCAGCGCCGCCTGTATTATACTGGGTCCGTAAATCAACATGATCCATCAGCATGCAGGAGGAAACGTAATGAGTATGTTCTGCTATCAGTGTGAGGAAGCGGCCGGTGGGCGGGGCTGCACGGTGCGCGGCGTTTGCGGCAAGACCGACGACGTGGCGGCTATGCAAGACCTGTTGATCTACCTGCTGAAGGGGATTGCCGTGTATGGCGACAAGGCCAGAAGCCTGGGCGTGGTGGACTCGGAGGTGGACGCTTTTGTGATCGAGGGGCTGTTCGCCACCATCACCAACGCTGACTTTGACCGGGAACGCCTGGCGACGCTTGCCCGGCGGGCGCTGGAATTGCGCGATAGGCTGGCGGGGCAATTCCACAGCGCCTATCAGCGGGCGCACGGCCACCCGTTTGCTGAATCCTTGCCGGAGATGGCTACGTGGGTTCCGGCAGATGATAGCGAGGATGCGCTGCTCTTGCAGGGGCGCGTGGTGGGCATTCTGGCCGACCTGGAGATGGACGAGGATGCTCGCTCGCTGCGCGAACTGCTGATCTATGGCCTGAAGGGGATGGCTGCTTATCTGTATCACGCCCATGTGCTGGGCTATCGGAAGGATGAGCTGTTCGGGTTCGTGCATGAGGCGCTGGCGATGACCGCTCAGGACGCGCCCGACGCGGACGCGCTGGTCGGTATGGCGTTGCGCTGCGGCGAGATGGGCGTTCAGACGATGGCGCTGCTCGACGAGGCCAATACGACGTCGTTTGGCACTCCCGAGCCTACGCAGGTCAACCTGGGCGTCAAGCCCGGCCCGGCCATCCTGATTAGCGGCCACGACCTACGCGACCTGAAGGAGTTGCTGGAGCAGACCAAGGGCAAGGGCGTCAACGTGTACACGCACGGGTAAATGTTGCCCGCGCACGCCTATCCCGAGTTCAAAAAGTATGACAACCTGGTGGGGAACTATGGTAGCGCCTGGTGGCGGCAGAAGGAAGAGTTTGAAAAGTTTGGCGGGGCCATTCTCATGACCAGCAACTGCCTCGTGCCGCCGAGCGAGAGCTATCTCGACAGGCTGTTCACCACAGGCCCGGTAAGCTGGCCCGGCGCGCAGCATATCGCGGACGTGCCAGAGGGACAGCAGAAGGACTTTACGCCGGTGATCGAGAAGGCGCTGGCCTCAGCGAGTCCTGAGGAATTGGAGACGGGCACGATCCCGGTGGGCTTTGCCCATGCCGCTGTGTTGAGCGTGGCGGACAAGGTTATCGAGGCGATCCAGAGCGGGGCTGTGAAGCGGTTTGTGGTGATGGCGGGCTGCGATGGCCGCAAGAAAAAGCGCGGCTACTACTCGGACGTGGCGCAAGAGCTGCCGCAAGATAGCATCATCCTGACTGCTGGTTGCGCGAAATACCGCTACAACAAGCTCGACCTGGGGGATATCGGCGGCATTCCGCGAGTGCTGGACGCGGGGCAGTGCAACGACTCGTATTCGCTGGTGGTCGTGGCGCTCAAGCTGGCCGAGGCGCTGGGAGTGGAGAATATCAACGACCTGCCCATCGCTTATGATATCGCGTGGTATGAGCAAAAGGCGGTGCTCGTGCTGCTGGCCCTGCTGCATCTGGGCGTGAAAAGGATTCGCCTGGGGCCGGAACTGCCCGCTTTTCTGTCGCCCAACGTCGCCAAGGTGCTGGTGGAAAAGTTTGACCTGCGCCCAATTGCGACGGTGGAAGAGGACGTGGAAAGCATCACGGCGCTCAGGTAAGGGGTTCTTCCGTGGCCCTGAGGGGGGACAGGAGCCACTAGATATATATGCAAGACAGCCTTCCGTGGCAATGCGGAGGGCTGTCTTGCGTTATAGCAGTTGATGAATTCTAAATATGTCGGTAATAGCCGTTGCCAAATAGTAAATCTCCATAATGCTGGCGTAATTGGACCGCCGGCTTCCAGCCGACATCAGGCCGCCAAGGATGGCTAATGGCACTAGCTTTTGATTGTCACGGCCAGCAGATCATCCTCACCACCCTCACCCCCGGCTCCTACGGAGCCGCCCCCTCTCCCAAAGGGCGAGGGAGCCAAACGCCCTCTCCCCCTGGGAGAAAGCGGCATGTATGCCGGTGCCCGAAGGGCGGATGAGGGCAACTCCGATCTTGCCCCAGCACTTGATCCGCGAAAAGTT
>JAAYXX010000356.1 GCA_012515695.1 Chloroflexota bacterium | reverse complement strand
TGCGGGCGCACCTTGTGCGGGCGGATGGTTGGTCTGTATGGCCTGGTTCCCGATGTCTAACAGGATGCGCTCCAGGCGCGGACTGACGAACAGGCCGGGATGCCTGCACATCGCATAGTTGGCGGCTATTTCGGCGCAGACGGCGGCCTCCTGATAGCGCCGGGCCGCCAGATACCAGTCGGCGTGCGCGACAAGCTGCTGGAACACGCCGAAATGCTTTTCGACCAGATCACGGTTTGATGTCGGGTCACTCATAGTTCGCCTCTCACGTGGAGCGCGTCCTTCCCAACCAGGCGCGCACAAAACTTTGCAGCCCCGCCTCCCGCCAGATGACGTGGAGGCTCCACGCGCCTGCCAACAGCCCCAGCGACAGAGCCACCGGCGTTCTGAAGCGTTCCAGGCCGATGGCTGGCAGCACGCGCACCGTAAAGGCAGCCAGCGTTGCGGCCAGCAGCATGAGCTTGTTCTGCGCCGTCCAAACCAGGCCAATGTCTTTGCGGACGATGAGCCAGACGACCACGTAATGGACGAGGTAGGTCAGCAGGTACGCAAGGCCCAGACCCGCCAGCCCGAACCAGTGAATGCCCAGCCGGGAAAATACCAGGATGTTTACGCCTGCCAGCAACTCGACGAGGAACAGGGTCAGGCTATAGCGGCGCGCCAGGATGACAAAGCCCATCGTCCAACTGGCGAATTTGAACAGGTCGCCGATGAGTTGCCATTCCAGCACCTGGGCGGCGGGCGCAAACTCGGCTGAATAGATAAGGGGGATCAGGTAGGGTGTGACGGCCAGGAGAACCAGGATCAGGGGGGCGGCGATCAACATCACCAGCCGATGCTGCTGGTTGACGAGTTGTCCAAGCTCGTCAGGCTGTTCGCTCACGGCAGAGACGCGCGGGTAGTAATCCTGGCCCATTGCTAGCAGCAGGAATCCCAGGTATACCCCCGACACCGACATGGCCGAACGGTAAAAGCCCACGCTCTCCACGCTGAGGGTGTGCAAGACCAGGGCGGGCAGGGCGAACTGTACCCCTGCGCCGACCATCTGGCTGGCGGCATAGGGCGCGCCAAAGCGGAGCAGCGCACGGCCCTCTTCGGCCACTTGCCCACGAGCGGGCGGCGTTGCGGGCGGGGCTATTTCGCGCCGGAGGAAATAGGCCGAGACGATCCAGCCAAGCACAGCGTTGACGATGACTGCCAGAGCGATCCCCCGTCCTCGCCAGATCCCCACGACCGCGAGGCTGGCGGCAGTGCCCAGCACGCTGCTGAGCACGCCGACGCGCGCGAGGGCCGCGACCCGATGGTGGGCGTTCAGGAGGCTGGTCTGGATGGACGAGGCGAGTTGAAAGAGCAACGCCAGGCTCACCAGCAACACCGCCCCGGCGAATTGTGGCCCGCCCAGCATCCAACGGCTGATGGGCACGCGGAACACGGTCATTAGCAGCAGGGCTAGGCCGCTTGCCAGCCAGTTGAGCCGCCAGCCTGCCCGACGCAGCGCCGCGAATCGGGCGTCGTCGCCCTGTGCCAGGGCGCTTGCGCCCATGCTGACCAGCCCGGCGCCGATGCCCAGGCTCATCACCAGCGCGGCCAGCCCCAGCAAGCTTTGGAGCAGCCCCATCAGGCCCACCCCTCTCGGCCCCAACAAGATCGCCCAGACTTTGGCCGAAACGAGGCCGACCAGGATGCTGGCAAAGGAACTGCCGCTCAACATGAGCGTAGAGCGCAAAACTGATCTCATCTGTGCGCGACCTGGTGCATCACCTGTAGATACCTTTCTGCCGCCTGGGAAATGGTGAATGATCGGGCGTGGGCCTGCCCCTGTTGCGCCCGCTCTGCCATGTGCGGGTCGTTCAATACGGCGTGGATCGCCTGGACAAAGGATTGCACGTCAGGCGGCACGGCCCACCCGGCCTGCCCCACCACTTCGGGGAAAGAGGCGCGATTTGTGACGATGACCGGAGTGCCCACCGCCATCGCCTCTAGAGCGGGCAGCCCAAAGCCTTCGTAGAGACTTGTGGAGAGAAATACGTCGGCGGCGCAATAGGCATCGGCCAGCAGCGAATCGGGGACGTCTTCGAGGATTATGAGGTCGCGCCCCATGTGGAGGGCAAGCGCATCGGCCTCTGCGAGCGTGCGGAGCCGCCAATGGTCTGCGCCAGGCCGCCCGACCTTGATAAGCTGTGCGTCGGGATAGCTCTCTTTGATTTGCCGAAACACCTGGAGCAGCAGCGGGATGTTTTTGCGAGCGATCTCGGTGCCCACATAAATCAGCAGTGGTTCCCCCAGCGCATGGCCGACGTGTTGCGCCAGCCTGTCTCTGGATGCGCTTTTATCGCCCTGGTGCTGGAGGAATGTGGGGGCTATTCCGGTGGGTATGACGCTCACCCTGGGCGCGAGTTCGGGCAAATAGTGCAGCAGCCGATCCCGCGTGAACTGGGAGACGGCGATGATATGGGAGGCGTGTCGCAATCCCCAAAAGCTCTGCATGATGGTCTGGTATGTCAGCCAGCTCATATCTTGCCGATCCCCTGCATAGTCTTTGATGCCGATGTCATGCACTATCACGATGCTCGGCACGCCGCCCGCATTGCGCAACGCCTGGGCGCCGGTTAGCTGGGGAAGCAGCATCAGGTCTACCCGATCTCGCGACCAGATGCCGAAAGGCATGTTACGCAAGATGGGAAGCGGGAGCGCCCGATACCATGCCCTGGCCCACTGCACCCGAGCCCCCCAATACTCCCGCAGGCTGGACAGAACCCGCCCAATCCCCGTGTGCGGGTTGTAGGCGTCCGCATCGGGGACGGCGACGGTCAATTGTCCCCGAGATAGCTGTTGCTCTTCCATATATCCCTATCCATTCTTGTTGCCCTATCACGCTCTGTGGTCCGCCGGCTTCCAGTCGGCATCATTGTAAGCCGCCAAGGATGGCCAATGGCGCTAACTTTTCGCGGATCAAGTACTGGAGCAAAATCGGAGTTGCCCTCATCCGCCCTTCGGGCATCGGCATACATGCCGCTTTCTCCCGGGGGGAGAAGGCGGTAAGCGCG
>JAAYXX010000355.1 GCA_012515695.1 Chloroflexota bacterium | reverse complement strand
GAAACTGGGTTGAGCTCGGTCACTATGGACTCCTGAATGCTGGAGAGCGCGTTCCAGCCACAACACTGACCACAGGATTCCCAGTGGTGATCCCCGTTGCTCTGAGTTTTCGTCTACTTGGCATAGGGGTCTGGCAGGCTCGACTCCCCATCGCGCTGTTCGGCATCGCAGCCGTTGCCGGTCTGTATCGCCTAGGATGTTGTCTCTTTGACCAGCGGGTAGGCCTAGGCGCGGTTGCCATTTCGCTGCTTCTGCCGTTGCTGAGCGAGACACATCCAATCCTGATGAGCCGCCAGGTGCTGGGCGAAATACCCATGCTGTGCTTCCTGGTATGGGGAATGGTTGCGCTGTTCAGGAACTCCCGCGGGGAATCACTCCGGATAGGCGTTGCAGCCATCCTGTTCGCGCTTGCCCTTCATACCAAGGCGCAGGCATTCCCCTTTCTTGTGCTCTCACTGTTGGCCTCCGTAGCGAGAGCCTTCCATCACGGCGATCGCCGCACCGCCCGCTCGCTCGCTTGGTGTGTGGCGCTGACAGTGTTAGCAGCCGCACTGATCATGTGTGTGCAGCGATCCATCGTCTCCAGTCGAGGCCACACACCCACTGCCGGTCAGGATCCGTACACCATGGTACGAGACATCGATGCGGTACTGACGCTAGTAGTGGCGCCTACGGCAGTAGCCCGACTGAGATCTGCCGTTTTTCTGCTTGTCGCCGGCGTGCCGACGATGATCGGGATTCTCATGCACATACCCGGTCTCAACCACAGATCAGAAGACACTCTCCAAACGAATATCGGGCGTTTCACGGTGTGGACCCTCATCAGCAGCTGGCTTGTATGGTTTCTCTTCCTCTCCATCGCATATATGCGATATATCTTCCCAATCTTGCTCATTGGGAGCATATTCGTCGCATCTGCCATAGGCCATCTATCCCATGGCAACGGCCCATGCGCTTTCTTCCGGTACGCTGCCACAAGTCTTCGCACATGGCCCCCAACGCGCTCTGGATTAGCCAGTGTGCTGCTCGTTGTGTTTCTCTCCGCAACCGCCATCGTGAACGTGTCGATTGTAGCCAGGATGCCCACAGATGCAGGCGACCTAGGCTTGACCGATACGGCTGTTTTCGTCAACGAGAATACGCGTCCGTCGGCCATCCTCGAAACCTACGAGAGCGAGCTCTTCTTCCTCCTCGACCGCCCCTACCATTACCCCCCTGACGAGGTCCAGCACCGTCTCAACCGGCGCACCTTCCTCGGCCAGGATGTCGCCATCGACTATGACGCCCTCACCGCCGACCCCGACTATCTCATCGTCGGCGACATGGCCCGCATGTGGGGCCTCTATGACCAAGTGTTGGCTGCCGGCGCGTTCCGCCCCCTTGAGACCATCGGTCGCTACGAGATCTACGAACGGATTCGTTAGCCCCCTTGACACCCCCCGCCCCTCCTGCTTCAACAGCACAAACGTTCTATTCAGGAGGTGCCCATGCTCGCCAGCCCCGCCCCAGTCCCGGTCTTGGCGGGCGTCCGGGCCGGCGCCCAAGCTTTTTCTGCGAAACGAACCCATTTTCGCCCCCCCACACCAAACCGCCCCCGCGTGCCTACGCACACGGGGGCGGTCGTCTCGCGGTCGTCGGGGTTACAGGTGGCGCACCAGCTCCTGGCCCTGGCCCAGCACCTCGTCCACCACCGGCATCCAGTCGGCGATGGGGATCTCTTGCGGGCAATGCTCCTCGCACACTCGGCACTGGATGCAGGCGCTAGCCAACGTGGCGGCGTCGGCTTTTTCATACCAGCCGCGGGCGCCCTCTAGCTCGTCGTACAGCGCCGCGGTGTTGTACTGGGCAAAGTTGCCCGGGATATCCACGCCGTTGGGGCACGGCATACAGTAGCGGCACTGGGTGCACGGGATCGGCGAGAGCTCCAGGTAGCGGTCGCGCACCTCGGCCACCCG
>JAAYXX010000354.1 GCA_012515695.1 Chloroflexota bacterium | reverse complement strand
TGAACCTCTGGAATGACACCGACGCCGCCTATCCCCGCGACCTGTGCATTCACCAGGTATTCGAGCAGCAGGCGGCCCGCACACCGGACGCGGAAGCGGTGGTGTATGAGGGCGAGACGCTGACCTATGGGGAGTTGAATCGGCGGGCGAACCAGTTGGCGCACTATTTGCGGCGGCTGGGTGTGGGGCGGGAAACGCTGGTGGGGATCAGCGTCGAGCGCTCGTTGGAGATGATGGTGGGCGTGCTGGGCATCCTGAAGGCGGGCGGGACGTATGTGCCCATTGATCCCAGCTATCCGACGGACCGGATCGTCTACATGCTGGAAGATGCCGGGATGCCCATCCTGGTCACGCAGGAGCGGCTGGTCTCCCAGTTGCCGCCCCACGATGCGCGGGTGGTGCGGCTGGATGCCGATTGGCCAGAGATTGGCCGCGAGTCGGAGGCGAATCCCGAACCGTGGGCGACGCCGGACAATCTGGCGTATTGCATCTACACTTCCGGCTCGATGGGGCGTCCCAAGGGGGTGATGTTGCCCCACAGTGGGCTGGTGAACGCCTATTACGCCTGGGAGAGCAGCTACCAGTTGCGCCAGGTCAAGAGCCACCTGCAGATGGCGAGCCTGTCGTTTGACGTGTTCACCGGTGACTGGACGCGGGCGCTCTGCTCTGGCGGCAAGCTGGTGCTTTGCCCGCGTGACCTGCTATTGCAGCCGGACAAGCTGTACGCGCTGATGCAGCAGGAGCGGGTGGATTGCGCCGAGTTTGTGCCGGTGGTGCTGCGGAGTCTGGCGCAACACCTGGACAAAACGGGCGCGAACCTGGATTTCATGCGACTGGTGCTTTGTGGGTCGGACTCCTGGTACGTGGGCGAGTATCGCGAGTTCCTGCGGCTCTGTGGGCCACAAACCCGACTGATCAACTCGTTCGGGCTGACCGAGGCTACCATTGATAGCTGCTATTACGAGACGCGAGAGCTGGATGGGCAGGCGGATCGGTTGGTTCCCATCGGGCGGCCCTTTGCCAACAACCGCCTGTATATCCTGGACGAGCGCCTGCAACCGCTGCCGGTGGGCGTTCCCGGTGAGTCGTATGTGGGCGGGGCAGGGTTGGCGCGAGGCTATTTCCACCGCCCCGACCTGACCGCCGAGCGGTTTGTGCCCGATCCCTTTGGCGAGCCGGGCGCGCGCCTGTATCGCACCGGCGACCTGGCCCGCTTTTTGGGCGATGGCAATATCGAGTTCTTGGGTCGCGCCGACAATCAGGTCAAGATTCGCGGGTTCCGGGTCGAGTTGGGCGAGATCGAGGCGGTGTTGGGCCAGCATCCGGCGCTGGCGGATGTTGCCGTCACCGTCGCCGAGGACCGTCCGGGCAATCCCCGGCTGGTGGCCTATCTCGTGGCGGCAGACGGGCAAACCCCCAGCGCCGGGGAGTTGCGCCGTTTCCTGCAAGAGCGTCTGCCGGACTATATGGTCCCATCTGCTTATGTGCCCCTGGATGCGCTGCCCGTGACGCCCAACGGCAAAGTGGATCGCAAGGCCCTGCCCGCGCCGGATTGGTCACAGCGGGACGTAGCGAGCGCGTATGTAGCGCCTCGGACAGAGACGGAAGCGCGGCTGGCGCAGGTGTGGGCGCAAGTGTTGGGCGTCGAGCAGGTGGGCGTGTA
>JAAYXX010000045.1 GCA_012515695.1 Chloroflexota bacterium | reverse complement strand
GCTTTCAAGAGCGTCTGCGTCAGGCAACCAAAGAATTCAAGACTGAACTCGACACCTTGCAGGAAGGGCTTGACCACGAGCAGGATGAGGATGAGCGCCGCCGCATCCGGCTGGAGATAGACCAAGTAAAAAACCAGCGGGACAAGCGAGAGCAGGCCATCCTGGACGAGATTCTGCCGCAGGCTTTTGCGGCTGTCCGCGAGGCCGCCGTGCGCGCCATCGGGCAGCGCCATTTCGACGAGCAGATCATCGGTGGCATCGTCCTCCATCAGAACAAGATCGCCGAAATGAAAACCGGCGAAGGAAAAACCCTGACGGCGACCCTGCCCCTGTACCTGAACGCGCTCACCGGGCGCGGCGTGCATCTGGTCACGCCCAACGATTATCTATCCAAGGTGGGCGTTCAGTGGATGGGGCCGATCTATCACCTGCTGGGGTTGAGCGTTGGCGTGGTTCAATCGCTCGCAGCGGACCCAAGCATGAGTTCGTTCCTGTTCAATCCCTACTATATGGCGGCTGATGATCGCTATCAGCACCTGGAACCCTGCTCACGCCGGGAAGCATATCATGCCGACATTACCTATGGGACGAACAACGAGTTCGGCTTTGATTATTTGCGTGACAACATGGTCTGGGAGCTGGATCAGTGCGTGCAGCGCGAGCTGTATTATGCCATCGTGGACGAGGTGGACAACATCCTCATCGACGAGGCCCGCACGCCGTTGATCATCTCTGGAGAGGCGGAAGAGTCCACCAGCCAGTATCAGCAGTTTGCGCGTATCGTTCGGTCATTGCGCGCCGAGACCGACTATGTAGTGGATGAAAAGCTGCGTAGCGTCACCATCACCGAGGAGGGCATCAACAAGGTCGAGCGGGCGCTGGGTATCACGAACCTGTACGCCCCCGAAAACTATGAGCTGACGCCCTACCTGGACAATGCGCTCAAGGCCGAGGCGCTGTTCCATCGAGACCGCGACTATATCGTGTCCGATGACAAACAAGTTATCATCGTGGACGAGTTCACGGGGCGTCTGATGCATGGCCGCCGCTATTCCGCCGGGCTGCATCAGGCTATCGAGGCCAAGGAAGGCGTTCCCATTCAGCGGGAAAGCCTGACGCTGGCAACTATTACTTTCCAGAACTATTTCCGGATGTATCGCCGACTGGCGGGTATGACCGGTACGGCGCTCACCGAAGCGGAAGAGTTTGTCCAGATTTACAACCTGGACGTGGTGGTGATTCCTACCCACAAACCAATGATCCGCGACGATATGCCCGATCTGGTCTACAAGACTCGTGCCGCCAAGTTCAAGGCCATCCTGGACGATATTCAGGAGCGGCACCAGACCGGGCAGCCTATCCTGGTGGGTACGCTGGATATTGAGACATCGGAAATGCTGTCCGAGCAGCTAACCCGAAGGCGTATCCAGCATCAGGTGCTCAACGCCAAGCAGCACGAACGCGAGGCGGGCATCATCGCCCAGGCTGGACGGCCTGGAGCGGTGACGATTGCCACCAACATGGCCGGGCGTGGTGTGGACATTTTGCTGGGCGGCAACGCTGAGGGGCTGGCCCGCGAAGAACTGCGCCGCAAGGGCCTGGACTTGATGGCGCTCGAGCCGGGCGTCTGGGAGGAAGCCTTCGCCAGGGCCAAAGAGGCCACTGCCGCAGACCGCGAAACGGTCATCAAGGCGGGTGGGCTGCACGTGTTGGGCACGGAACGCTACGAGGCCCGACGCATTGACAACCAGTTGCGAGGCCGCGCCGGGCGTCAGGGCGACCCCGGTTCGTCCCAGTTCTACGTTTCGCTCGAAGATGACCTGATGCGTCGCTTTGGCGGGCAGGCCGTCTCGAATATCATGGACCGCCTGGGCGTCGATGAGGATATTCCCATCGAGCATTCGATGGTCTCCAAGGCCATCGAGAACGCGCAGATTCGCGTCGAGGGGCATAACTTTGACCTGCGTAAGCATATTCTGGAGTATGACGATGTCGTCAACCAGCAGCGTCAGGTCATCTATGACCAGCGGCGACTGGTCTTGTCGGAAGCGAGTCTAAAGCCCATCGTCCGCGACATCCTGCACAGGGAATTGCGCGGGTTGGTGCAGTCCTTTACCAACGCTCCCGACGAAGAGGACTGGGACCTGAGAAGCCTGCATGCCGCGGTGGATCGGCTGATCCACCTGCCCCCCGCCCATTCGGTGGCGACGTGGGAACGGATGAGCGCCGACGAGATCGAGCAGCAGGTGCTAGAACTGGCCGACGCCGCCTATGACGCCCACGAGCAGGAAATGGGCGCGGAGAATATGCGGCGGCTGGAGCGGCTGCTCATGCTGCGAGCGATTGACAACCGCTGGGTGCGCCACCTGACCGACCTGGACGAACTGCGCGAAGGCATCGGTCTGCGGGCCTATGGGCAGCGCAACCCGTTGGTAGAGTACAAGCGCGAAGCCTTTAGCGCCTTTGAGACGTTGTTGGGCAGCATCGAAAGCGATCTGGCGGGCTTGATTCTGAATACCCGTATCCAGGTAGCGCCCAAGGCTCCCGCTCGCCCTGTGCAATATTCTGGCGCGTCCGGCGGCAGCGCGGGCAGCGAACGCCCCAGCCCCAAGCATGGCAGCAAGGGCAAGGTGGGCCGCAATGACCCCTGCCCCTGCGGCAGCGGCCAAAAGTACAAGCAGTGTTGCTTGCGCGAGAACCTGACGCCAGAACAGGCGGCCGCCAAGGGAGCCGCCCGGGGCGCTGGCAAGGGCGGGGCCAAGGCTACCGCGCAGAAATCACAGGCTAAATCATAGACCAACACCTGCGAGGCTGGATGTCTATTCGCTCATTCAAGCAGCTCGAATACGAGGCCACCTGGGTTGGCCCAAAGAAGGTAGCGATCGCGGCGGCGGCCAATGCGGAAACTCTGACCGCCGCCCGCGATGCCCAATCCTCCGGCCTGGCCCACTGCATCCTGGTGGACGACAGGCCCACGCTCCTGAAAGCCGCTGACGCCGCAGATCGACATCAGCGATATGACCATCGTGCATGTGGCGGAACGTAGCCAAATCGCCCCCACGGTGATGAGCATGGCCCGTCAGGGCGAGGCCGACGTGGTGGTAAAGGGCACGCTGGATACCCCCACCTTTCTGCGGGCGGCGTTGGACCGCGATACAGGGCTGCGCGCGGGGCGGTTGTTTACCCACGTTGCCGTGTGTGAGATTCCCGGCTTTGACCGGCTGCTGCTCATCTCTGACGGCGGCGTGGTGGTCGCCCCGGACATCTATCAAAAGATCGAGATCGTCCAAAACAGCATCGAGGTGGCCCACCGCCTGGGTATTGATACCCCCCGAGTCGCCATCCTGGCCGCTTCCGAGTTTGTCAGCCCCAAAATCCCTTCGACGGTGGATGCGGCCAACCTGTCCAAGATGGCCGAACGCGGCCAGATTCGCGGCGCGCTGGTGGATGGCCCGCTGGCCCTGGATAACGCTATCTCGCAAGAGGCTGCCCAGGTCAAGGGGATCAACGGTCCCGTGGCAGGGCGGGCGGATATTCTGATCGTCCCCGACATCGAGGCGGGGAACATGCTGACCAAGGGGTTGACATATTTCGCCCACGCGGAAATGGCCGGGATCGTGGTGGGCGGCACCGCGCCGATGGTGGTGGCTTCTCGCTCAGACTCGCACAAGACCAAGCTGGTATCGCTGGCCCTGGGCGTGCTTTTTGTCGCCAGATTCCAAAAAGTCGCCTTTCAGGAGTAGGGCAGCCTGCGAAATTGTGGCCGCCAGGGATGGCGACGGTCTTTTACCTGGACCGCCGCCATCTTGGCGGCTTGATATTCTGGCCGGCTGGAAGCCGGCGGTCCATCGTATGCCCTATGCGTTTAGCTCTAGCAAAGAGCGCGGAGTTTCGTTTGCAATAGCTGCTGCTTGACCTCCTCCGACAGCGGAACGTTGTCCAGCAGCTCTTGCAGCGCGGCGGGCGAGCCTTGGCCGCCCAAATACCCGTTCACGCGGGCAATCACCGTCGAATTGACAAACTCTTCCTCGTCGGGGTAGAGGACGCGGAATGCATCGTACAGGTCGCGCGCGCTCCGTAAATAGTACTTTTGGTGATAGTCCTCCGCCAGATAGAATTTCTCAAACGGCACGATTTCGGTAACCATCGCCTGGCCCCGTTTCGCCTCCGCCTGGCGCTTGGATTCGAGCGCCAGCCTGTTTTGCTCCGCGTTGTGGTAAAAGATGATAGAAGCATACTGGCGCAACCAGGGGCGCGTCGTTGGGTGGTGGCTTGACCAGAACACGTCGAGCAACTCCTGATAGCTGATCCGCTCAGGGTCATAGTCTATCTGGATGCTCTCCGAATGATCGCCCAGATCGCGGTAAGTGGGGTGCGGTTTCGAGCCGCCAGCATACCCCACCCGCGTGCGGATAACGCCTTCCAGACCCCCAAACTGGGAGTCAGGTCTCCAGAATCACCCCAGGGCAAAGGTGGCCGTCTCGACTCGAGCGGGAGCAGGCCCGCGCCAATACTTGTCCGGCTTGAACGGCAACTGATTGGACATGCTTTCTATCCCCCCTGCCGCCGGGAACCTCCCCGGCGGGCTATACTTGATTTACTGGATCAAGTAAAAATTATCGTAACATACCACATTGTGTGCGTCAACCAGAGGATATGACCGCCCCTGGCTTGATTGACGCGGGAACCTTTTGGCCTACAATCCCTGTCCAGATGCCGGAACCAGCCCCATCTACCAGATTGCCACGCTCACCTTTGAGGAGGATTCATGCTGCGTACCTATCGCACCGACGACTGGAATACCTACCGGATGGATTGGCATAACCCCTTTGTAGAGCTAGAGCCGCCAGAGCAAGAGATCGCGGTGGTCAACGGCGCGCTTCAGATGCTCTATGTGCTGGGGATGCTGCCCCACACTCAGTACGACGAGGCCAGGTTTCAGGCCATGCGCCGGGCAGTGCGCGAGCAGTTTGAAATCCCCTGGACGGCCATCACCCCGCGCATGCAGCGCCTGCTGTACGCCATCAACGCCATCACGCAGCCGCAGAACATGATCGCGGCGGGCGTCTTTTGTGGCAATACGTTCATTTCCAACGCCGGGGCGGGGGTTGGGCCGGGGGCCTGCTATACGGCCCAAAACCTGATCGGCGTAGAAATCAAGCCGGAGGAAGCCGAGCGGGCCGAGCGAAACGTGCGGCGGATTGACCCCACGGGGGTGGCGCGCATTGTGGCGGCGGACGCGGTGGACGTAGCCGCCGAGTTCACCGAACCCATCCACCTGCTGTATCTCGACGCGGACGGAGACGCAAAGCAGGGCAAAGGGGTCTACCTGGATATCCTCGAAGCGTGCTACGAGCGCATTCCCAAGGGCGGGGTGGTGTTGGCGCACAACAGCGTCAACTGCGCCGACCGGCTCAAGTATTACCTGGAGTACGTGCGCGACGAGGCGAACATGATGGCGAGCGTTAACATGATCTTTGATGTCGAGGGGCTAGAAGTCTCTGTCAAGTGACCGCGAGAGACGTTTGGGCTACACGACATAAAAAAAGGGCATGAAAGCCTCTATCCTCCCGGTGGGG
>JAAYXX010000353.1 GCA_012515695.1 Chloroflexota bacterium | reverse complement strand
CGCCGCCGGTCTCGCCTATATCATGGGAATGACGCCCGCCATACTGGCGAACGTCATCTCCCCCGAGTCGCTGCTCTTTATCGCAATCCTCATCATCGCTTCAATGCTCATTCTGCTGTCCATCGGCACCGCGCAATGGCTGACGCTGCGTCACCAGCTGCCCCGCGCCGCCTGGTGGATTCCGGCTAACGCCGCGGCCTGGCTCTTTGGACTCCCTGCCCCCTTTGTAGGAATCGCTGTCGTGCCAGACAGCAGCCCTGTCATCACGTTCATTCTGGCTGGCATCCTCAGCGGGCTGCTCATGGGCATCATCGTAGGAGCCATCACCGGTTTTGCCCTGGTGCGCCTTCTGCGAGCAGCCTCAATAGGCGCAGCATAATAGACGTTCGCAGAATTGCGCGAAACCCTCTTCTGTGCGACAATACGCGAGTCCAACGCACACAAGGAGCACAACCCATGAAAATACGCATCGCCGGAGCGCAGCTATCCGTAACGCGTGACATCCCCACCAACGTCGCGAGCATCGCGCGCGCAATCGAGTTTGCGCGCAACGCGCAAGCCGACCTGCTGCTCACGCCAGAAGGATCGCTCAGTGGCTATACCCACCTCTTTGATGTCCCTCAGGTTGAGCAAGCCCTGGAGCGCGTTACCGCCCTGGCCCGTGAGGCGCGGGTCGGCCTCGCCCTCGGAACCTGTTATGTCGAGCCAGAGGATGAAAAGTGCTATAACCAGATTCGCTTCTACGCCCGCGATGGACAGTATCTCGGCTTTCACAGCAAGACTCTCACCTGTGGCAGCCTAGAACATCCCCCGCAAGGCGAAATCAACCACTTCGCCGTTCGTCCGCTGCGTACCTTTTCCTTTGACGGCGTCACCATCGGCGGGCTGATCTGCAACGACCTGTGGGCCAATCCCGGCTGTACGCCCATGCCCGACCCGCACCTTACCCAACAACTAGCCGAGCGAGGCGCGCAGGTGATCTTGCACGCGGTAAACGGTGGACGCGACGGCAGCCCACTCTCCGACCTGGCCTGGCAATACCACGACGCAAACCTCCGCATGCGCGCAATGGCCGGGCGCGTCTGGATCGTCACCGTAGACAGCTCCTTCCCGCCCGAACTGCGATGCTCCGCGCCCTCCGGCGTAGTAAACCCCGCTGGAGAATGGGTCTGCCAGGCCGAGCCGCAAGGCGAGCAATTCTTTGTCCACACCATCGAGTTGTCTGCCGAGGACCAGGGGCGCGGCGCATGACGTCCGCCGACGAACGGCCCGACCGGCCCCGGACAATCGGCGTACTCAACGAGAGTTCACTGCACGCAAGCCTCAAAGCCTGGCGCGCCCTTCCCGGTGATGCCACCGAAGTGGTTGTGGACCAGTTCGTCATTGATATCGTGCGCGGCGACACCCTCATCGAGATCCAGACCAGCAATTTGGGAGCAATACGAGCCAAGCTTCAACGGCTGCTGCGCCAGCACAAGGTACAGGTAGTCTACCCCATCGCCCAGGTCAAGCACCTGATCTATGTAGACCCGACCAGCAATGAGGTCGTGCGCCGCCGCAAATCCCCCAGGCACGGGCATATCGCCGACGTGTTTGAGGCGTTGGTCCGCATCCCTACCCTCATGCGCGAGCCGAACTTTTCCTTGCTCGTCGTACTCACCCAAGAGGAAGAAGTGCGCTGCGTGAACGACCAGCCGCGCCGCAGACGCCGCCGTGCCCACGTGATAGACAGGCGGCTCGTTCGGGTCATCGAGCAGGTTCAGTTTGACACCGTCAACGACCTCTGCAAGCTCCTGCCTCAAGACCTCCCCACCCCTTTCACCAACCGGATGCTGGCCGACCACATGAGCATCTCTATTCACGTCGCCAGGAAAATGACCTACAGTTTAAAAAAGCTGGGCGTCATACAGCAAACAGGCAAAGAGGGAAGAGCTTTTCTGTTCGAGTTTACCCAAATAAAAAGTAACTAACCGCCAACCTGAAAAACGTGTTCGAAACCCACTTGACAGGCGATAGCATAGATGCTATTATGCTCTTATCAAGACCCGTCATGTGGTCATATGCTCTACAAGCGCTTGGGTTCGGCACGCGTCTGACCTTTACACGGAGGGAATTTGCGTCATGGCCAACACCAAACTGCAGACGCAGAGACTTCACGAGATTCTGGCCGAGAGACTGGAGGACATGATCCTCAATGGGATCTTTGCCCCCGGAGAAATGCTTCCCTCGGCACGTGCTCTGGCCGAGGAGTACGGGGTGAGTCAAACTGTTGTCCGCGACGCTATCCGCCATCTCAACGGTAAGGGGCTGGTGCAGGTTCGTCAGGGCGTGGGAACCTCTGTGACTGAAAGCGCGCATGCGGGGACGATCGAATCGTTTCGGTTGGCCTTGCGCCGACAGTGTGTTAGCTGTGCTCAGGTCAGGGAACTGCGGACTATACTCGAAACCCAGATCGCTGGTCTGGCTGCCGAGCGCCGCACGGAACAGGACCTGCAGAGGATGCGGAATATCCTGGATCATTACGGTCAGGTTGCCGCTTCGGCTCCCTGGGAGGAAACCTTCCGCTGGCACATCCGGTTCCACCTGGCTGTCATCACTGCAGCGCATAACCAGGCAATAGCAGCCCTTATGGAACCGCTGACGCAACTCTTTATGGGCGGTGCCGAGCCAGAAGAGCCAGGTGAGCCAGCCGTGCTCACCTATCAGCAGCACGAGTTTATCTTTGAGCGCATCCAGGCCAGCGATGCAGATGGGGCGCGGGCCGCTCTATAAGAGCATTTCCGTGCTCCGTGGGCGTGGCGTTTGCGCCCACCGCACGAGCGGTGCTGG
>JAAYXX010000352.1 GCA_012515695.1 Chloroflexota bacterium | reverse complement strand
AGCGGCTGGAAGCCCAGCTTTAGGGCGGGGGAGTCGGGCTGGAGCGTGTAATCGTCGTTGGCCGGGTCCACGAATAGCGGGTCGGCCACCGTGGAATGGGCGTCGAACCCGCGTGCCAGCCATTGCTGATAGTTTTCGATTCCCGGCAGGCGGTCAATACGCATTTCGGCCCCGCCCGTCTGGTAGTAGACGTTATAGTCGGATTGTTCGGGCAGCGAGTGGTCGCCCGAGATGACGAACAGCGTGGCCTCGGCGTCTTGCCAGCAAACGATATTTTGCAGAAAGCGAATGTTGACGTGGTCGGTGTCCGTGGCGTTGGTATAGTTGATCTGCGTCTTTAGCCCGTTGACGAAAATGTTGTTAATCCAGGTGGTGTTCTCGTTGCCATACCAGATATGCACCGACTCGCGTGTGCGGTAGACCAGGTTGTTCTCTACGCGGCTGTTGCGGCTGCGGCAGCCCAGGTAGATGCCCCAGCCCGGCGTGCCGTCGCCGTAGGAATAGCAGTCGTGGATCAGGTTGTTGCGGACGATCATGTCCGAGTCGCGCACGAAAATGCCCGCGCCGTCGTTGATCGGGGCCACCACGTTGTATATCTCGTTATACTCGATGACCAGCCCCTCTTCCTGGTTGTCGCGCTCCAGCGGCTGCTCGCCGGTGGGCCAGTGGCGGGCGTAAATCCCCGAATGGGCCACATCGTGCACCAGGTTGTGGCTGAAGATGCCGCCGCCGTCGTCAATGTTGATGCCCACGGCGCTGGGGTAGACCGCGCCACAATGGTGGACGTGGTTATAGGAGACGGTCATATGCTCCGAGGTATAGTTGCGGGTGACGATGCCGCCGCTGCCCGTGTCATAAATCTCGTTGCCGATGATCCGGTTGCCCGGCCCGGTGATGAACAGGCCATATGTGCCGATGTTCTTGATGCAGCAATCCTCGACGCTGCACCGGCGCGCGCCCTTTAAATTGAGGGCCGAAGGCTCGACGATGTCGCCCACGTCGCCGCAGCCGGGGTAGCCGGTCGCCGGTAGGGGGAAATCGGTGTCGGAAAAGGTGATGCCGGAGAAGGTCAGGTAGCTGACCCACTTGCCCTGCTCGATGTCGGGCTGAAAGCGCACCAGCTCTTTGAGCACCGGCGCGACCACCTCTGCCGTCGTCAGGTCCTCGCCTTCCTCCGGCCAGTAGTATAGCTCGCCCGCGCGCGAATCCAGATACCAGTCGCCTGGCTCCGTCAACCCCTCGCGGATGTTCTCGACATAATAGCGGTTCTTGACTCCGCGCCAGCCAAAGTAGTGGCTGCGCTCTGGCGCGCCGGTAAACTTGACCACGCGCCGCTCTTCATCTAGCTCCTGAATGATCAGGCGGGATTCGTTCCAGGAGTGGAACACCACGACTTCGGCGTCTTCCAGGTTGTGAAAGCGCCAGAGGTCTCCCTCGGCATATTTGAAGGCGGACTCGTAGACCCGTTCTTCGATCCGGTAAAAGTCTTCTTTGGGCAGCCTGGCGCGGTTCTTGACCTTGCCGTTGACCGCCAAACGGCGGAACACCCACTGACCATTCGCGGCGGCGGGCACAGAGCAGACCATGATATCGCCCTGATAGGGTCGCCAGTCGCCGTGGATCAGCTTGCCGCCGCTGATGATGGGCGTTTCGCCGGGATAGGCGGCGTAGGTGATGGGGGCGGCAAACGTGCCGCTATCTTGCGCGGTGAACACGACTGGCTCGGACAGGAAATAGGTTCCGCCTCGCAGCAGGACAGTGATGGGGTGGCCCACCCGCTCCTTGGGAGGCATGGCCCGGATGGCATCGCGGGCGCCTGCCAGGGTTGCCAGGGGGCCATCCGTCCCCTGCGCGTTGGGTTCTGCCAGCTTGCCCGACCAGGTATCCTTGCCGTCGGGCGACACGTAAAAGATCGTCTTGCCCTGTTCAGCCATGCTGCACGCTCCTTTGCTGGTGGGTTGCGGGGCATTGAGGATTGCCCCTGTGATGCGCTCACGCTACATGGCTATTTTAGCATGGCAAAGGGCAAAAGGGAACCATAAAAAGCGGGGACGGCATGGGCTGCCCCATGTCGTCCCCGCTGATGTGCCACGAAAAGCGATCAGCCGCCCTCGACCACGCGGCGGGCGATGTCGTTCCATTCCCATAGCCGCTGGGGCTGGTAGCGAACGGTGCTGATGTCTTTGAGGATGAACTCGAGCGGGCAGCCGTGGCGGGCGGTGCGTTGCAGGGTATCGCGCAGGTCGTTCTCCACGGTCTCTGGGTCCCAGGTGTCGGGCATCAGGAAGGCGGGGTTGGGCTTGCGCGAGAAGACCAGGTCGCGCCCGATGCGCTCGGCCCCTTTGTCCAGGTCTACCCAGGGACTCATGCTGACCTTGCGGACGTTCGGGATGCGCTTGATGATGTCGATCTTGTTGTGCAGCGGCTCGCAGCAGCCGTAATACACCAGGCCAAAGCGTTCATAGCAGGGATTGACGTAATCTAGCTCGAACTCTTGATGCATGGCCGGGGAGACGGTGGCGAATATCTGGGCCATGCCGCAGGTCCAGGCGTCCTGGGTGCGGGGGCGCGCCGGGTCCATGCCGGGGGCGGGCAGCTCGTCGGAATATGCGCCAGAGCAGTGGATGGTAGGCTGCGCGTAGGCGAGCAAGCCCTGCTCTTCCAGTTGGTTAACCATAGACATATAAGCGTCGGTGACTCGGCGCATGATGGCGTGCATGTGTTCGGGTCGGTCGACCATATCCCAGACGATCGCGTCGGCGCTGCGCCACGTGGCGATGAGGTCCCACAGGTTGAACATGGTGCTCATCCCTTGCATACGCACCGGCAGGATGTCGTCGAATATGTCGCGGGCTTGCTCTTCGACGCGCGCTGTGGCCTCTTTGTCCAGCGAGATTTCAGGCGCGCGAATCTTGGCGACGTCTTCTTCAGTTTTGAGCTGGTCAATGTAGCGATGGCCGACGACGTCATTGCGCGGGTCGGTGATCGCCTGTTCCTCTACCGTTTGGATGCCAAAGCCGGTGCTGCGAATGACCTTGGGGATGTCGAGGAATGGCTCCACGACCATATCGGCGCGCATGTGCTTCCAGGAGTAAATGATTCGGCGCAGGCGTGTTTCGATGCCCTGTGCCCATTGATCTTCTGTGCGTAGCTGCAATTCGCCGTCCACGTCCATCTCGTGCCAGGGGATCTGGTCGATCATGAACATGGGCCGAATGGGGTTGAGGCTGTTCAGCGCCTTCCAGGCGGCGATGGTTTCTTGTTGCACAGGGAGCGCCGCAATCTCGGCTACCTGTTTGGCGAGCTCTCTCAGGATGTTTCGGTCTTGGGGCAGCATGGGTTGTCCTCCAGATTAGAATGATGGTCGGGAGGCGGTGGAGCCTGGCCTTCCCTGGCGAATCCCAGATAACGAACAGCGCGCAACGATATCGCAGAGCAAAAGCCACGCGGCGCATCCTCGGATGGCGTGGCCGATCCAACAATCGGGTGTTGGTTTGGTGTGCTGTGTCTATTGTACACTGTCTGCGCGAGACGGCAATTGGCGGCGCGAGGCTTTTGCTCTTGATATTCTGCCCAAAACATGCTATGCTGGGGATAATTGAACGGTGGCAGCGGATCTTGGGTTCGGCGCGCCACGATAGTTGAACGGAGTTTGTACGTGATGGTCGGTCGGTT
>JAAYXX010000351.1 GCA_012515695.1 Chloroflexota bacterium | reverse complement strand
GGAGATCAGTGGCGGGCCGGGGCTGTACCTGCGGCGTCAGGCGGATGGGCTGGGGCGGTATCTCTGGGAGCAGACGTTGCAGGCGCTTGTGGGCTGGGTTCCCACGCTGGTGGGGATCGGGTTGCGGGCGCTGCTCTATCGGCTGATGCTGCGGATGGATGGGCTGGCGGCTATCGAGGCGGGGGTGCGGCTGCGGTTTGCCAACCATATCCGCCTAGGCAATCGGGCCTATCTCGACCAGGGGGTCTATATCCACGCCTGCCCCAACGGGGTCGAGATTGGCCCTGGTACGCTGGTGATGCATGGCGCTATCCTGCACGTGTACAACTTTCGCGGTATCCCGCATTCGGGCATTCGGATTGGCTGCGACAGCCTTCTGGGCGAGTACACGGTCATTCGTGGTCAGGGCGGGGTGACTATCGGGGATCGGGTGTATACCTCCCCGCTGGTGCAGATTGTGGCGGTGAACCACGTATTTGATGATCCGCAGCGTCCCTTTGTGGAACAGGGCATCACCGCCGAGGGGATCGTTATCGAGGATGATGTGTGGATTGGCTCGGGGGCTGTGATTACTGATGGCGTGCGCGTGGGGCGCGGGGCGGTGGTTGCCGCCGGGGCCGTTGTCACCCGCGATGTCCCGCCGCATACAGTGGTTGGCGGAGTGCCAGCCCGCGTAATTCGCGAGATTGATGGGCAGTCTGTGCGAAAGCAAGAGTCGCGTGTCTATCCGAGCCAGACGGCCCATCGCCCGGTTACAGGCAAGTAAAGGATTTGCTCATGACAGTCGCTCAGGTTGCACTAGAGAGAGGCGCTCAACCTCATCCGGAGTCCGTGTCCACGCTATCCGTGGTGATTCCGGCCTACAACGAAGAGGACGGCATTGCGGATATTATCGAGCGGGTGTTGGCTGTGCGCCCCGCTCTGGCGCGCGCGGGGGTTCCCCGGTTGGAACTGATCGTTGTGGATGATGGCTCGGCGGATGACACGGCGGCGATCGTGGCGCGGTATCCCGATGTGCACCTGGTCAAGCATCCGGTCAACAAGGGCTACGGGGCCGCGCTCAAGACGGGCTTTTGCGCTGCCAGCGGCGAACTGGTCGGCTTTCTCGACGCGGACGGCACCTATCCACCCGAATTGTTCCCTGCGCTCTGCCAGGAGGCGATCCAGGGGGCGGATCTGGTGGTTGGCTCGCGGCGCTCGGGCAGCGATAGCAAGATGCCAGTCGTGCGCCAGGTGGGCAATTTTGTTTGGGCCAACCTGGTAACCCTGTTGTCCAACTCGCGCGTGCTGGACCCGGCCAGCGGTATGCGCGTCTTTCGCAAGGCGGTATTCAAAGACCTGTGCCCGCTGCCCGATGGCCTCAACTTTACGCCAGTGATGAGCACGCGCGCGGTGCATGAGGGGCTGCGTATGGTGGAAATCCCCATCCCCTACGAGGAACGGGCGGGGCGCTCCAAGCTGAACGTCATCAAGGATGGAACCCGCTTTCTCCAGACGATCCTTTGGACATCGCTGACCTATAATCCGGCGCGTATTTTGGGCGGGCTGGGGCTGTTTAGCTGCCTGCTGGCCGCGACCATTGCCCTGGGGCTGGTCGTCCTCCGCTTGCGCGGGGTGACGAGCCTGAGTCCTGCGGGCGTCGCCAGCACCTTTGCCGCCGTCGTGCTGGGTATCGCCGGGGTAGACCTGTTCGCTCTGGGGGCTACCTTCAACTATTTGGTCTCCCTGTTCCATCGGCGACCGCTGCGCCAGGGGTTGTTTGGGCGGCCCCTGTTCCGCACGCCCATTGAACGGCATTTCTGGTGGATGGGCGGGCTGATGGTGATGGCGGGCCTCGCCTTGGGGATCGTCAGTCTGATCCTGGCGCTTGGCTCCTGGCCCATCGAGCGGTTGTGGCTCTATCTGCTGGCCGGAGTCATGCTCATCCTGGTGGGGGTGCAGTTGATCCTGTTCTGGGTGATTACACGGGTGCTGCAAGAGCTTGCCCAGCGCGAGACGTTGGCTCAGGCCGATCTGGAGACGAGGGAATGAGCGTGACCGCCTATCGCAATCGCGCCGAACAGACGCGCCCTGTGCTGGACAATGCGCCCGCGCCCCAGGCCGACCAGGCGGTCAGGGAGGCCATGAGTGTGCGGCCTGCGGGGGCCGTGGATATTCTGTTCGTGAATCCCCCCGCGCCAGACCGGGCAATCTGGATTCGCAGCCAGCATCGCGTGGGGCGACGCTCGCGGGAGGGGATGATCTGGCCGCAGGTGAGCCTGGCCCAGATGGCGGCCCTGTTCCCCGACTTGACGGTGGACGTGGTGGACGCCATCCCTGGCCGAATGAGCTGGAAGGCGTTCGAAGAGCTGCTGAATCAAAAGCGCCCCCGGTACTATGTCACGCAGGTTACCGCGCCAACTCTGCAGAACGATATGTATGGCGTGTTTCTGGCCAAAGCGCAGGGAGCCACGACCATCAGCCTGGGCACGCACGTGACCCCCATGCCCGTGGCGACGATGGAGGCTTACCCGGCGCTGGACTATGTGCTGCGCGGCGAGCCAGAGCTTACATTGCGCGAGTTGGTAGACACGTTGGAGCGACAAGCGGGCCGCGTTTCCCCTTCGCCGGACAACTGGTGGCCCGCCGCCGAGCCGTCTTTTGCGGCGCGCCTCCGCAAGCTG
>JAAYXX010000350.1 GCA_012515695.1 Chloroflexota bacterium | reverse complement strand
GCGAGTCAGGCCAGCCGTCTTGCCCCCAGTAGGCGCGGGCCATAAGCAGCAGGATCATGGCTGTGCTGACGATGGGCAATAGCAGGCAGAACAGATAGCTCACGAACGTGCCGACATAAGCCCTGTGGCTGAGGATATACGCCACCCATCCCCAACCCGAACTATTCGCCGGGTTCATGGGTGCCACCTGGATGCTGACGCCCTCTGTCCCTGGCAGCAGCTCTTCCTTTACTGGGTGGTGGGCCTGAGTATAGTGCTGCCCGGAGATGAGCACCGGGAAGCTGGATTGGATGGTGGTGCCACCGGAAAACTGGGTCCTGGCCGAGGTGATCCGGTAGTTAAACATGGGCACAAAGTAGGCGGCCAGCAAGATGATGCTTGCTGCGATTGCCACCAGGAGGCGCCAGTCGCGGGCTGTTTTAGACGCGACCTGGGGCGCTGTGATAGCGGGCGTTTGATTCACTGCTCTTGTTCCTCCCCACGATAAGCGCTATCGGAAATAGAGCGGGGCTTGCTATTGGCTCTTGGCCTTGAAGCAAGCCCCGCTGCCTGCACTCTTTTGATATTACTCTCCCAGATAGGCGGCCTGCACCTGTTTGTTATTCAGCAGGTCTTGGGCATTGCCCTCCAGAACAATGTTGCCGGTTTCCAGGACATAGCCGCGATGGGCGATGGAAAGCGCCATGGCAGCGTTTTGCTCGACGAGCATAATGCTCGTGCCCTGGGCGTTGATGGTCTGAATGATGTTGAAAATCTCTTCCACCAGGATGGGAGCCAGTCCCATCGAGGGTTCATCCAACAGTAGCAGCGAGGGCCTGGACATGAGGCCGCGCCCCATCGCCAGCATTTGCTGCTCGCCGCCGGACAGGGTTCCGCCATATTGATTAAGCCGCTCCTTGAGCCGGGGAAAGCTGGTAAACACCCGCTCCAACGATTCCGCAATCTCGCGCTTGTTGCGGCGGGTGTACGCGCCCATCTCCAGGTTCTCGCGAACGGTGAGCTTGGCAAAAATCTGGCGGCCTTCCGGAACCTGCGAGAGGCCCAGCTTGACGATATCTTCTGCCGCTACCTTGGTGATGCTCTTGTCCTTGAAGCGGATGTTGCCCTCCGTTGGGCGCAAGAGGCCCGAGATGGTGCGCAGCGTGGTGCTTTTGCCCGCCCCGTTGGCCCCAATCAGCGTTACGATTTCCCCTTCATTGACGTGGAAAGAGATGCCTTGCACGGCGTGGATGGCCCCATAAGCTACATGCAGGTTTTCGACTTGTAATAGCATGGGCTAGATCTCCTTCCCCATCCTCTTGCCCAGGTATGCCTCAATCACACGGGTGTTATTCTGGATATCACGCGGCGTGCCACGAGCGATTACCTGCCCAAAGTCCATCACGGTGAGCCACTCGCAGATGCCCATGATGACGCGCATCTGGTGCTCGATCAGCAGGATGGTCAGCTTGAATCTGTCGCGGATAAAGTGGATCAGCTCCATGAGCGTGTCCACTTCTTTGGGGTTCATTCCGGCGGCAGGCTCATCTAGCAGCAGCAAGCGGGGCTGAGCTGCCAGCGCGCGCGCGATCTCCAGGCGGCGCTGCTCTCCATAGGGCAGGTTCTTGGCGATCTCGTTCTGGCGATCTTGCAGGTTGAACACGGCCAAAAAGTCCTGGGCCTGTTCGGTCATCACTCTATCGCGCGCGCCAAAGCGTCCCAGGCGCGTGATAGCCTCGATCATGCTATAACCGGCATACGTGTGGTAGGCGATACGCACGTTGTCTAGCACGGTCAGGTTTTGGAACAGGCGAATGTTCTGAAAAGTGCGCGCTACGCCGGTGCGGGTGATCATGTGCGGATCGCGCCCCACCAGATCGTTGCCTTCGAACAGGATTTGGCCTTCGGTAGGGCGGTAGATGCCGGTGATCATGTTAAAGACGGTGGTTTTGCCAGCCCCGTTGGGGCCGATCAGCCCGTACAGTCCCCCTTCTGGCACGGCCATATCGAAATCCGAGACGGCCCGCAGTCCGCCGAACATCATGGTGAGGTCCCGAATATCCAGCGTGCGGTTGGTGTACTCTTGCGTTGCGGATACTGCGCTCATATCAGGCACCTCCCTCTCCGGTTTCTGCACTGGCAGTGGATGGTTTGCTGGACACCGGGACGCCCTTGATCGGGGGGATAGGGGGGCGCAACCAGCCCCATTCGCTGGTGCCGAGCAGCCCTTGAGGGCGCAGCAACATGATCAGCAGCAGGAGGATGGGGTAGATGACGAACCGCCAATCCTCAAAGCCCTGGGGCAGCAGCACGCGCAGCCCCTCGATAATCAGGGCGAACGCTAAGGAAGCGACGATGGTGCCGGTCATGCTGCCCAGCCCACCAAAGACGATGATGATCAGGGGATCGAACCCCTTGACCATGCTAAAGCTGCTGGGGTGCAAAAAGCCATACAGGTGGGCGTACAATCCCCCGGCCACACCGGCAAAGAACCCGCCGATGGCAAAGGCCACCGCCTTGGACTGGGCCACGTCAATGCCCATCATCTTGGCAGCGATTTCGTCCTCGCGCACCGAGAGGATGGCTCGCCCGTGGCTAGAGTAGAGCAGGTTACGCATGGCGATGATCAACACGACCAGCACGCCGAATACCCAGCCCCAGGTTGTCCAGCGGGGAATGGCGACCATTCCGCGCGCGCCCTTCATCGTGGGGATAACCATGTCCGAGTTTTGCAGGGCGGTGTACATCATAATGGCAAAGCCCAGGGTGGCGATGCCAAAATAGTCAGACCCCAGGCGCAGCAAGGGCAGGCCGATCAGATAAGCCAGCAGGGCGGCCATTGTTCCGCCATTGAGCAGGGCCAGCACGAAAATCACGTTTTGGGCGGCTACTTCCGGCAGCTTGGCGATCAGGCTGCCCAGCCCGGCGGCCAGCGCCTTTTGCGCCAACCAGGTAAATGCGACCCCTACTCCCAGCGCGACTGCGACCAGCACCAGGGTCACCACGGTGGTATACACCCATGCCTCATGGGGCTTGATCATCGCTTCCAGGCGCGAGGCCAGCCCCTTGCGTATCTGGCCGACGCGCATCCAGCCGACGAGCATGAGAGCCAGCACTATGCCGATTTGCCCGGCGATCATCCAGGACAAGGCCCCCACCTGGGTGCCGCTCCATTGGGTGAGCAGGTCCTTGGTGATCAGGGCCGAGCCATACGCCCCGATGGCATAGAACCCAATATGCCCCAGGGAGAATTGCCCGTTAAAGCCATAGATCAGGTTCAGGCCCAATGCGGTGATGGCCGTCAGACCGGCGAGTTGGATGACCTGGAACCAGTAGGAGCTAATTCGGTCGGTCTGTTTGGCATAGGCGACCGCGAAATAGATCAAAGCAGCCACTAGCAGGGTGGGAAGCCAGGTGGGAATGAGCCTTCTACGTGACGTTGTTGTTTGCATGCGCGTTCTCCTCCTAGACCTTCTCTACCTGCGGCTCACCAAAGATCCCGGTCGGTTTGACCAGGAAGACCAGGATGAGCACAAAGAAGGCGAACAGATCACGTAGTCGTGAACCGATAGGCAAAAAGCTCACTACCAGCACATCCACCTCGCCCATCAGCAGAGAGCCAACAAAAGCGCCGGGGATGTTGCCGATGCCACCCAACACGGCGGCAACAAACGCCTTCAAACCGGGCATGAGGCCCATGAAAGTCCAGATTTGGGGGAACGCGATGGCGTACAGCACTCCACCAGCCCCAGCCAGGGCTGCGCCCATAGCAAAGGTCAGCGAGATAACCGCGTCTACATTGATACCCATCAGGCGGGCGGCGGGCTTGTCTAGCGATGTGGCGCGCATGGCCTTGCCGATTTTGGTTTTGGCCACGATATACTGGAGCAGCAGCAACAGCGCAACGGTGACGACAATAATGATAACAGTGATATTGGTAATCAGCACACCGCCGATATCCCAAACGACTACCTCAAAGGGGCGTTTGTATGTGATAAAGTCGGCGCTAAAGACAAACTTGAGTGCTGTAAAATATTCCAGGAAAAACGAGACCCCAATGGCCGTGATGAGTGCCGCGATGCGAGGCGCATTCCGCAGCGGCTTGTACGCAACGCGTTCGATGACGACGTTGAGCACCGTACAAGTGAGCATTGCGAACAGGATGGCCGGAACAAAGCCCCATCCGTACTCGGTAATGGCGTAAAAGCTGGCAAACGCACCCACCATGAACACGTCGCCGTGGGCAAAGTTGATCAGCCGGACGATACCATAGACCATGGTGTAGCCGAGGGCGATCAGCGCGTAGACGAACCCCAGTCTGAGACCATCCACGACTGCTTGCAAAAAATACACGGGGCCATTCATCCGGACGAGGGCCACGAGTGCATACACGATACCTAGAGCCAATGCGCCATAGACAAGCCAAGCGATGACGCGAAGCGGTAATGTTAAAGGAGAACTTTTCATTCAACCTCCTCGCCTTGGGAGACGGCGGCGCGCCAATATCCAACAAAAGAGGGGAGAGCACGAAACTGCGATGCTCTCCCCCAGAACTAGCACTTAGGGAGCGACAGTCTTGAAGAAGGTCGGCTCGCCATTCTCGATCTTGACGATAGCAGCGACCTTGATGGGGTTGTGCTGCTCGTCATAGGAGATATTGCCGGACACGCCCTCGTACTGGATGGCGGCCAGCGCGTCTTTCACCGCAGCCGGATCATCCACGCCCGCCTCAGAGATGGCTTGCAGCAGAAGCTTGGTGGCGTCGTAACCGAGCGTCGCCAGAGCATCGGGGGTAGACCCGTACTTGGCCTTGTACGACTGGACAAAGTTCTGCAGGATGGGGCGGGGGTCCGCCGGGTGATAGTGGTTGGAGAAGTACCCACCCTCAAACAGGTCGATCTTCAGGTCGGGGGAATCCCAACCGTCGGCGCCAAGCAGGGTGGCCTCGATGCCCTTTTCAGCGATCTGGGCAGCGATCAGGTTGTTCTTGGCATAGTAGTCGGGCAAAAAGATGACGTCTACGTCGGCAGCCGCGACCTTGCCCAAGATAGCGGGAAAGTCGGTATCGTCCTTGGTGTAGGTCTCGTAGACAGCGACCGTGCCGCCGAGTTCCTCAAAGGAAGACTTGAAATACTCGGCCAGACCCACGGTATAGTCGTTGCCCACGTCGTACAACACGGCG
>JAAYXX010000044.1 GCA_012515695.1 Chloroflexota bacterium | reverse complement strand
GATCTCGTATACCCGATCCAGGCCGCCGACAATCAGCCGCTTTAAATACAACTCGACGGCGATCCGCAGGTACAGGGCAAGATCCAGCGCGTTATGATGCGTGATAAAAGGCCGGGCAGCGGCTCCACCATAGATGGGCTGCAAGATCGGCGTCTCCACTTCCAAAAAGCCTCGCGCATCCAAAAAGCGCCGAATGGCCGTGATAATTCGCGAGCGCGTGATGAATACCTGGCGCACGTCCTCATTCGCCAGCAGGTCCAGATATCGCTGCCGGTAGCGGGTCTCCACATCCTTGAGGCCATGCCACTTTTCGGGCAGAGGCCGCAAGGCTTTGGAGAGCAGCTTTAGCTCCTCAACCTGCACGGTGATCTCGCCGGTTTTGGTGGCGAACAGAGGCCCCTCCACACATACAAAATCGCCCAGGTCCAGGTCGCGGCGGAACATTTCGTACGACTCTTGGAGCAAATCTCGCCGCAGGTAGATCTGTAGCCGTCCGGTGCTATCGGCGATATGAGCAAACGTGATTTTGCCCATAACCCGAATAGCAACCAGGCGGCCCGCCACCTGCACGCGCACCTGCTCGGCAGCAGGCTCGCCCTCTGGGGCACCTTCCGGCGCACCCTCGAACGCAGCAATTGCCTCGGCGGTCGTATGCGTCGTGTGTACGCGGGCAGGGTAGGGGTCAACGCCCGCTTCGATTAAGCGTTGCAGCTTGGCAACGCGTTGTTCTCTGCGATCATTTGATTCTGGCATAACAGTTCCTCGGCCAGTGTAATAGATTGGATTCGGGGCAAGCGATTTGAGCTAGCATTCAAGCCAGGTCAGGCTATGGCGACAATCTTGACCTGTATGGCTCCACCGGGGGTATTCACCTTCACCACATCGCCAACTCGCTTTCCGATCAACGCTTTGCCCAAGGGGGACTCGTTGGAGATGCGTCCCTGGAGAGGGTCCGCTTCTGTGCGGCCCACAATCTGATACTCCTCAGGCTCGCCGCCATCTTCGAGAATGGTCACAGTGGCCCCAAGGGCCGCAACCTCGTACTCGCCGTCACTCTCCAGAACCTGCGCGTTTCCAAGGATCGCCTCAATGCTTCGAATGCGGCCCTCGACGAAAGCTTGCTCCCGTTTGGCCTCTTCGTAGCCAGCGTTCTCGGAAAGGTCGCCTTCATCAATGGCCGATTTCAGGCTCTCAGCAACCTCTGTACGCCTGACGGCGCGCAGATACTCCAGCTCTTCTTCGAGCTTTTTCCTGCCCTCGGGGGTGAGAAAATGGGTTCCGTCAACCATATCAGTACACTTGCCTCTTTTGAGATAGAAAAAAGCGCCCACAGGCGCATCATCGGTACCGAACCAAGCTCTATTATAGTGTAGAACCAGTAATTTGACAAACAGGATTTGAAAAGAACCCCAGACCGGCTACACTATATGGGCCTGCGCCGCGAAACGCGCTGCACGTCACGCCGATAGGAGTCATGCATGAAAAATACGCCTGCGCGCCTCCCCCTGATCCTTATCCTGAGCCTGTTCCTGATGGGCGGGTATATGCTGCCCGCAGCAGCCCAAGAGACCGTGGTGCGCGTGGTTCCGCCCAGCATCGAGGTGGGCCAGGGCCAGTTCGTCGAAATCGGCATCGCCGTGGACAACGTGACCGGCATGAACAATGTGGATATTCGCCTGCTGTTTGACCCCAACATCCTGGCAGTGGTGGACGATGACGAGGCACGGAGTGGCGTTCAGATCATAGCGGGCCAGATTCCTTACCCCGATGATGTGTGGGCAAACATAGCGGACAACTATGCGGGCACGATCCAGTACGCCGTCGCGCAGTTCGACCCCCACCAGCCATTTACCGGCTCGGCCACCGTCTGTAGCGTTCGCTTTCACGCCAAGGCGCAAGGGACCAGCCCCATCGAGATCATCACGATAGACGAGGATGGCGAGGCCATTGCTGTGCTTGGGACAGAGGACGAGGAGGCCATCGCCGTTACCGTCCAACACGGGGAAATCATTGTCACCGAGGAGGGCAAGCCCCCCCTCATCCCGCCATCGCCGCCCACGTTCACGCCCACAACCAGCGCGACCGATTTGCAGGCCAACCCTGCCCCCAGTTCGACGCCCACGCTCGACTGGGCCTACCCGATGGGCACGCCCCCGCCGCCCCCTCCGGTGGATACGCCCGCCCTGCTGCCCGGCTATCCAGACCCCTCGGAGGACAGCTACCAGCCGTCGCCAGAAGCGTCTGCTGCTACACTGACAACGGCAGCAGTCTCAACCGAGACCCTACCAGACGCACCGCTTACCCCCGCAGCCACGCTCGATGGCTCGGCGCAGGGAACCTATCCCGGACTGGTAGACCCGCTGCCCACCGCGCTGCCAGTCGAAAGCGAGGCCACCGCTAACGTTGCGGCCACAACCGACGCGGAAACGCCTGCCACGGCCAGCGATGCCACGCCGATAGCCAGCCCGGCGCTAACCGCGACGGACGAGCCTGTCGCTGCACCCACGGAGGCCGACGCGCCCCCGCCCGTTGAATCGGCGATGCAGCCCAAGCCCTTGATCCCGCGAGGGCTGTTCTTTGTGCTGGTGGCGGGGTTGGCCCTGTTCACAGGGAGGCTGTTCGTTCGCCTCTGGAGAAATGCGGGGGAAAGCTAGGCCCTCTTGGAGCGGGCGCAGGTCTCGACTACCAGCAATTCCAGGGCCAGCCGGGCCTCGATACGCCCCGTCTTGATGGCCCTGTCCATCTCTAGCACGCGGCGGTGGATGGTCTCCAGTTCGTCGGCCTGAAAATGCCGCGCCTGGCTCAATAGCTTGCGAGCAACAAAGGGCGGAACGTGTAGCTCCTGGGCGAGCCTGGCCTCGCTCGCCCCCCTATCCGCCAGGTCTTTGGCTCCCAAGATCAGCCGGAACTGGCGGGCGATCATCGTCAGGATATAAAGCTCATTCGCGCCCCCGGCCAGCAACTCTTGCAGGGAGCGCATGGCCTGTCGCCCCTGGCGCAGCCCCAGAACGTCTACCAGGGCAAAGATGGTCTCCTCGTGCCCGGCGCTTACCATCGCCTGGACGTCTTCTGCTGAGATGGGCCGCTCATAGTTCACATAGGCGGCCAGCTTTTCCAGCTCCGAGTCCAGCATACGCAGATCAGCGCCCACAAAGGCGATCAACTGCTCGACGGCCTCTCGGGTGATGGCGACCTCTTTTATCTCGGCGCGCGCGCGCACCCAATCCCGCAGTTTGGCATCCTGCACAAGGCCATACTCGCGCACATGCGCATCCTTGCTCTTGGTGGCCACCTTGAGCAGCGCATGGTTGGTCGGCAGCGCGCGGGTTTCCACGAAAACCAGCCGGGTTGTGGCGGGCAGGTGCGGCAAATAGTCCAACAGCCTTTGCAGTTCGCCGCCTCCGTCCGTGGGGGCATCGTTGGAGGAATCGCTCTCCTTGGAGCTGCTTTTCTTGGAGCGGCGCGAGCGTCCCTGTCCGGCAAAGCGCTGTAGCAGGTCCTCGACAATCACCATCCGCCTTTCGGTCAGAAAGGGCATGGTATTACAGGCGTTGATTAGCTCGTCCAGGGTTACCTTGCGCCCGTCGAGCACACTGATATTGAGGTCTCCCATGCCATCGCCCATGATCTGCCGCTTTAGATTGGCAACGGCTTCGGCGCGAGAGAACTCTTCGTCACCGTGCAGAATGTAATACATATTCCTCAGCCTGCTCATGCCGCGTGAGCAATACGCGGTGTACCACCACCTTGCCCGCCATCCGCCGCAACACAGAGCGCACGCGCATGCCGCTCATATCGGCGGTAGTCGTCACATGCCGCTGCACCGTCAACCCCAGCGGGCGCACCGTCAGCAAGGCCACGGCAACCGCCAAGGCAACCCGCACCAGCCGCGTAAACCACGATCTGGTGGGCAACATGGCAGCCGCATAGGCAGCGCCCCCCGTGACCAGAGCGGTTGTCGCCAGGTTCGTGCCACATCGGGGATGCGTCGCCAGCCAATACTCGTTTCTGTTCAGGCGCTCCAGCGCCTCTATCACGGCGTCGGCCACAGCACAGGTGTCCACATCCCCGTACAACCAAAAGCCCTTCAGGTCGCTGCGACCCACCAGGCGCAAGTCGGGCTGCTTGTTGCTCAACAGGTGGATTGTGGCATGTTCCAGGGCGTGGTTCTGCCTTACCTGGGTGACTATAGATAGGTTCACCGTCTTCCTCTCACGCAAATATTGACATCCACGCTCGGTCCGTGCATGTCCAAACGCCAGAATATTGTACTATACGCGCCTGTGGTCTACAAACGCAATGGCGCGACAGTCCCACCTGGGACTGAATGTCCCAGGCTGCGGAAAGAGGAAACCCGTTTGTGAGTTTTAACAAAATAGCTCGGTAGCAGCCATTAAGATGGGCGGTTGAAACCGCAGCAACCGCTGCAAAGCCGCCCTTCGGCGGCTGGGAAGCGAACCTGCGAAGGCAGGTGCGCCATGCATGGCGACGCAATCGGTTGCCGCGGTTTCAACCGCCCATCTTAATGGCGCTCGCCGCAAGTTGACAGCCGCGCATACACGCGGTAAGCTCGTGCGTGTGCGCGATACCCCATCCCCCCCGCATGGCGCCTATCACCACCCCTCTCCGCAGATGCTCCCACCCCCCAGGCGAGTATCAGGAACAGTTGTGTAGTAAGGAGGCCCGAATACCATGCGAGTGGAGTATGATTTCGACGCTCTCCAGAATTGCCAGTGTGGCGCCTGTCAGGTCCACGAT
This sequence comes from Chloroflexota bacterium, assembly GCA_012515695.1. GTDB lineage: Bacteria > Chloroflexota > Anaerolineae > UBA1429 > UBA1429 > JAAYXX01. Next base: position 15,172 of record JAAYXX010000044.1, on the reverse strand, counting down.
GGTAGTTCTTGCGTCATGCAGAAAACGAATGGATGGAAGTTCACGACCTGCGCGTCAACCCCGTCCCCTGACGATGTAGAGGGCATTTATTGTTCAGCCCAAAAGGGCAAATCCTCCTGCGGAGACCTGGACGTCGACAAGGCGTGCCTGTGCCCCACATGCACCGTGTGGCAATCGCACGACCTGGAAACGGCGTATTTCTGCACGCGAGGCGCAGCCAGGTAAGGCAGGCTGGTTCACCGTATAGCAAGCACCCCATAGCGCCGAACGCCCCTATGGGGTGCTTGGCTTGTTGAGGGGCCACCAGCTTCCTGCTGGCCCAGTTCACCGTTACCACATCCTCTTGGCCCTCAAGGGCGGACAGGTAGCCGCGCCTACAAATTGGACCGCCGGCTTCCAGCCGGCATAGTTATAAGCCGCCAAGGATGGCGGCGGTCCAATCCCCTTCCACGGGGAGAAGGCTTTTGGCGCGGCATTCTGCCGCCCTCGCCCTCTGGGAGAGGGAGCCGACCAACGGTCGGGGGGTGAGGGTCTCCGCCGTTCTCGCCCCGAAGGTTCAGAGGCAGACAGTAGCCGCGCCTTGCAGGCGCGCAAGTCACAAACTGTCCGCCCTTGAACCCCTTGGCCGCCAGGGACGGCGGCGCTCAGGTGAATGGCCTGTTGCCCAAGACAAGTAGACAATAACATTTTATCATGCTATACTGCCTGGCTGGGTGTCTCGCTATTCATGCCTCGCCGGAGGGGAATTGCGGCATCAGTAGGCGAATAAACGGCGCGACTGGCCCGTTCCTATATGAGACATCTCACGAAGAACCAAGGGCTTGCCAACAAGCCTCTGTTTGATGAAGGAGCGTTGAATCCCCATGAAACGAGTTCTCCTTATTGTAGCAGTCGTTGCAGTGGTTGGCGCAGGATGGACGATCTACTCGAACGTGACGCGAGCCAAGCCAACCATCCCCGAAGGAATTTCCACGGAACCTGTCGGCTATGGAGATATCGAGGCCACCATCAGCGCCGTGGGCAGCCTGGCAGCCGAGCGCACCCAGTCCCTTTCTTTCGCCATCAGCGGTCAGGTTGTGGAGGTGCTGGTCCAAGAGGGCCAGCAGGTCACTGAAGGGCAGGTGTTGGCCCGCCTGGACGATGACGACCTGCAATTATCCGTCAAGCAAGCCGAGGCCGCCTTGCGTTCTGCAGAGGCCAGCCTGGAGAAGGTGAAAAAAGGCCCCAGCGAAGAGGACCTGGCCGCGGCCCGCGCAGCAGTAGACGCAGCCCGCGCAAACTTGCAAAAGCTGCAAAAAGGCCCCAGCGCCAGCGATCTTGAACTTGCCAAACTGAGTATTGACCAGGCCAAGAATACGCTCTGGGGCGCGCAAGGCAACCGCGACGCCATCAAGGGCAGCCCGATGGCCGGCGGCGGGCAGTTGGCCCAGGCCGAAGCCCAGGTCGCTAACGCGGAACTGGCTGTAAAAATCGCCGAGATCAACTATGCCAAGCTGATCGAGCCAGCCGACGCGGCGGCCATCGCCGCGGCCCGCAGCCAGCTAACGCAGGCCGAGTCATCGCTGGCCCGGCTGGAAGCACAGCCCACCGCCGAAGACATCCGGGTGGCCGAAGCGCAGGTCGAGCAGGCGCAGGTAAACGTCGAGGTGGCCCGCAGCCGCCTGGATAACGCCACGTTGACCGCCCCCATGACAGGGCAGCTCGCCTCCTGGAGGCTGCACGTGGGCGATATGGCCGCCCCTGGCACACCCATCGGCACCATCATAGACACGACCCGCTACCATATCGACGTCAGCATTGACGAGACAGACATCCGCCAGATACAGGAAGGCAGCACTGTGCGCGTCGAACTGGATGCCTTCCCCGGCGAGCAGCTTATCGGCGAGGTGACCAGCGTCAGCCTGGGGGGCGACGCTACCCAGGGCATCGTAACCTATAACGTGCGCATCGACCTGCAACCCACTGAGCTGCCCGCCCGCCCCTTGATGACAGCCGCCATCACCATCGTAACCGCTACCAAAGAAAACGTGCTCATCGCGCCCAACCGGGCCATCTTGCGCGATGCGGGAGGCAAGTACGTCGAGATACTGCGCGATGGCGCTATAACCAAAATCTATATCCGCACGGGTCTGACCGGCGCAGATCATACCGAGATTCTGGATGGCCTGGAAGAAGGCCAGGAGATCATTGTCAATAGGCCCCGCCAGAATATATTTGGCAGCATTCCCCTGGGAGGCTGACGATGATCGAATTGCACGACATCTACAAGACCTACCAGATGGGCGAGATGCAGGTCAAGGCGTTGGCGGGGTTGAGCCTGCATATAGCGGCAGGCGAGTTGACGGCCATCATGGGGCCTTCTGGTTCAGGCAAGAGCACGCTGATGAATATTCTGGGCTGCCTGGATCAGCCTACCTCCGGCGAATATATCCTGGATGGCATCAAGGTCTCGACGCTGAACGACAACCAGTTGGCGACCATTCGCAACCGCAAAATCGGGTTCGTCTTTCAGAACTATAACCTGCTCCCGCGCACCAAGGCCATCGACAACGTCGAAATCCCGCTCGTCTATGCTGGGGTCAAGAATCGCCGCGAAAAGGCTCTGCAAGCGTTGGCGGCTGTGGGGCTGGCCGAGCGCGCCAACCACAAACCCAACGAGCTATCCGGCGGCGAGCAGCAGCGCGTAGGCATCGCCCGGGCGCTGATCAACAACCCGGCCATTATCCTGGCAGACGAGCCTACCGGCAACCTGGACACCAAGACGGGCGAAGAGATCGTCGGCCTGTTCCAACGGCTGAACCTGGAGCGGGGTATCACCGTCATCTATGTCACCCACGAGCCCGAGATCGCGCAATACACCCAGCGCATCATCCGCATTCGCGACGGCAGGCTGGAGGGCGACGAGCGGGTCAAGCGTCAGTTGTTCGCTCCCGGCGTGCTCAAGTCAGGCTCGGAGGCGAGTGCGCTATGAACGTGACAGAAGGCATTCGCATGGCTATGCGTAGCCTGGCCGCCAACAAAATGCGCGCCGGGCTAACCATGTTGGGCATCATCATCGGCACAGGGGCCGTCATCGCGCTGCTCTCGGTGGGCCAGGGCGCGCAAGCAGCCATCACCGAGCAAATCGAGGGCATCGGGTCCAACCTGATTTTCGTGTTCGCGGGGAGGCTGGAGCAGAGTATGGGCCAGACCCAGATACGAACCGCGCAGCCGCTCACCCGCCAGGACGCCAACGCGATCATGGAACCAGGGCGCGCCGACCATGTCGCCGCCGTCGCCCCAGAGGTCAACCGCTCCGGCAACCTCACCTATAACGGGGCGAACATCACCACCAACGTCATCGGCACGACGCCCGAATACGAATATGTGCGCAACTTCCGCCCCGCCATCGGGCAGTTTTTCACCGCGAGCGACGAGTCGGCGGCGGCCCGCGTGGTTGTGTTGGGCAGCCAGGCGGCGGAGGTGCTGTTCGGCGACCCACAGCTTGCCGTGGGCGAGTCGGTGCGTATCAACCGCGTGCCCTTTACCGTGGTTGGCGTGTTGGAATCCAAGGGAGGCCAGGGCTTTGCCGGTGGCTCGCAGGACAACATCGCTATTGTGCCCCTCACCACGGCCCAACGGCGGCTCTATTCAGGCCGCTTTGCCTCGTCCAGCGGGGAGCGGGTGGACCTGATCAACATATCGGCGATAGATGACAAGAGCGTGGAAGCTGCTATTAACGAGATTACCTGGGTATTGAGAGAGCGCCACGATATCGAGTTCGACGAAGACGATTTCACCGTCGCTTCGCAGGAGGATATCCTGGGTGTGCTGGGGCAGATCACCAGCATCCTGACCATCTTTTTGGGGGCCATTGCGGGCATCTCGCTGCTGGTAGGCGGCATCGGCATCATGAACATTATGCTGGTGTCGGTAACCGAGCGCACCCGCGAGATCGGCATTCGCAAGGCCGTGGGAGCCAAGCGACGCGACATTCTGGGGCAATTCCTGATCGAGTCGGTGGCGCTGAGTGTGTTCGGCGGGGCCATCGGGATCGCCTTTGGCTGGGGCATATCGCGGATCATCAACACGCTGGGCGTGTTCACCACCGTCGTCTCGCCGCAGGCCGTGTTGCTGGCCGTGGGGTTCTCGATAGCCGTAGGGCTGTTCTTTGGCATCTACCCCGCCAACCGGGCGTCTAACCTGAATCCCATCCAGGCGCTACGGTACGAGTAGGTGGCCGCCAAAGATGGCGGCGGTCCAGGTGAAGGGTGGTTTCCAGGGACCGCCGCCATCCCTGCCCAATGGCACTAACATTTGATTGTCACGGCCAGCAGATGCCCCTCACCACCCTCACCCCCGGCTGTACTCAGCCGCCCGGCATGCATGCCGCACTCTCCCAGGGGGCGAGGGTGGCATGTATGCCGGTGGCATATTGCCGCGCTTACCGCCTTCTCCCCCTGGGAGAAAGCGGCATACATGCCGGTGCCCGAAGGGCGGATGAGGGCAACTCCGATTTTGCTCCAGCAATTGATCCGCGAAAAGTTGGCGCCATTGGGCATCCCTGCCGGCGGTCCCCCGTAGCCAGCGACATCACTTCAGGTGATCGCCTCTCCTTAGCCGCTGCAACTTTTCCAATATCCGCCTCTTGGCCCTCATCGTTTCTTCGGGATCAAGGGCGGCATACACGAGCTGGCCTTCTTCCAACTCTACCTGTAGCCAGTATCCCTCGCGTGCGCCTTTGGGCAGGCATTCACGCGGTATATCTATTCGCCGTTCGTCTTCGCCTACCAGAAGGACGGCCAGTCCCCCTTCAAAGCGGTCAATTACAGCCTTCTCGACCATCATATCTCCTTGCCCCGCAGTTACGCGGGTTGCAGCTCTGCCGTGGCTTGGGAGGTCTCGGTAGACGGCGCTTTGGGCTGGCCCTGTCTGGCAATATCCACCGTATACGTAGAGCCATCAGACGTAACGATAACCGTTCCGTTGACGTCCGTGCCATATACCTGCGTGCCTATCTTGGCCAGGGCGGCCAGCGTCTCGGCATGGGGATGCCCGTAGCTGTTGCCGATCTCGGCACTATAGACGGCCACCTCTGGCTGCACATGCGCCAGAAATTCAGCCGTTGAAGAGGTATGGCTGCCATGATGCCCCAGTTTGAGAATGGTGGCGTTAACCGGCTGACCAGCCGCAAGGATATCAGCCTCGACTTGGGCTTCAGCGTCGCCAGTAAAGAGGAACGCCACCTGGTTATAGACCAGCCGCAACACCACCGACGAGTTGTTCAAATCGTCGTCCTCGCCGCTTGTCGGGTGCAAGACGTCAAAAGTTAGCCCCCCCAGTTGCACACGATCGCCCCGCTTGACCTCTGTATAGACAGCCCCGGCAGCAGCGATTCCATCAAGCAACCGCTCGTAAGTACGGCTGGTGTGCATCTGCCCGTTTGTTACCACCTCGGCAACGGGGATCTCTTCCAGCACATCCACCAGGCCGCCGATGTGATCCGCGTGCGGATGCGTAGCCACCATCAGGTCGAGTTGCTGCACCCCCACAGAGCGCAGGTATTCAACAACCCCCGTGTTCGACTCGCCCCCGTCAATCAACATCGTCTTGCCATCCGGCGCCACAATAAGGATAGCATCCCCCTGCCCCACATCAATGAAATGCACCTGCAAAGAATCAGCCATAGGGTTACTGACTGCGGTAGCAGACGCCCGCGTCGGCGTCGCCGTAGAATCGCCCGCAGCAAGCGTGGGGGGTGCCGTGGGGTCATCAGGCAGCGGGCTGATTGTTTGCCAGATGTACAACCCCAGAACGACGAGGAGAGCTACCAGGATGACCTTGCCAGCAGGCCCAGAACGAGACCAGCGAGATGAGAAGTTTGAGAGCAAGCGAAACGGTTGCATGAGCGAAATCCCCCTTTTGTGTGTAACGGAAAGCGCCGGGCTGATATTTCAATGGGCTAGTACCACCAGTATTTCATAACACTCTGATTTACTCTGTGCCCGATTCCTTGTCCTGCTTTGGTTTGGTTGGCTGTTTGCGGCTATAACGCTTTTTGTGGTGCAGGCTGGTCGTGCGCTTGGGCTTTTCGCCGCGCCGCTTGGCGGGGGGCCGACTGGCAGGCGGCACAGACTTGCCCGTCCGTTCAGCGCGTTTGGCGTCACGCTCGGCCTGTTTGCGCTTGACCTCGGCCGCCACTTGCTGCGCGGAGGGTTTGCGCGTGGGCAGCGCCCGCAGCGCCTCAACTACCAGCGCATAGCTGGGGGCCTCGTCAAAATAGTCCCGCACAGACCGCATAAACTGCCGGGCGCTATCCGTCGTCACGCCCAACATAGCGGCAATCTGATCCAACCGACTCATTTGTACCCCTCCGTCCAGTTCAGCCTGCCCAAGACTCTGCCGCGCAGGCCGTTACAATACCTGATCATAGAAGCAAACTCTCCGCCTGACAAATTGGCCCGACCGTTCGCCAGCCCGCGCCCAACCGATTATAATGCCCCTACAGGGGTCCCCAGGCCGGGAACCTGACCGCTCATCTCAGGGAGAAATACCATGCGCCAACGAATCACCTTCATCCTGCTGCTGGGCCTGCTGCTCTTGTTCGCCACGGCGCAAACGCTCCCCGCCGCCAGTATGTCTGACACCGCCAGCCAGACGGCGCCAGTACCCTCGTTTCAGCGCGCAAGCAACCAGATCGCCATCGAACAGCCTGGCGCGCAGAGCCACGACCCGCATCAAGCCGCGGCTGACGAGGCGGCAAAACCGTCCCCGCTGGCAAGCGCCCTCCCCGACCTGTATAAGCAATGTTCCCGCATCGTCTACCAAAAGTGGATCAACGATAACTGGGAGCTGTTCATGGCCCACGGAGATGGCAGCACCCCCGTCCGCCTGACCGACAACGTCGTCGCTGACGAATCCCCCTCCATCGCCACCAGCTGCGAGTTGATCGTGTGGGCCTCTGAGCAGTCGGGCAACCAGGATATATACGCCATGCGCCGCGATGGGAGCGACCTGCGCCGCATGACCACCCACCCGGCCCGCGACGTGCTCCCCGCCCTGTCGCCCGATGGCCGGTTTATCGCCTACCAATCCTACCAGGATCACGCCAACCCCGAAATATATGTCGTCTCCACAGAGGGGGGCGCGCCGGTGCGCCTCACCCACAACACCGTCTACGACGGGCAGCCCAGTTGGTCGCCCGATGGGCGAACGCTGGCCTTTGTCTCGGCCCGCTCTGGCACGTATAACCTGTGGCTGATGGGCATAGACGGCGGGCATCCGCGTCAGATCACCAACCTTCCCTATGTGGGCGGCCCGCGCTGGTCGCCCGATGGCACGCAAATCGCCTTTGCCTGTGACATGGACGGCGACGGCTTTACCTCCCTCTGGGTGGTAGATCGCAACGGCATACAGCCCCGCCTTATCTGGCAGCCCGATCAGGCCAATACCGACGTCTGGCCGGGGGCCTGGTCATTCAACGGGCGTTATGTCATCTATGAGCAGGCACGCTGGGCCTATAGCGACGGCTGGCACGTGACCCAGGCCAGCATCCACGCCATCGCACCCACCCAGCCCCAGGACCGCCGTCCATTGGTCGAGGGCGGCATCAACCTCGCGCCCAGTTGGGCCTATTGCGACCTGCTCCCGCCCTCCTCCGAAGTAGCGCCCCTCCCGGTAATCTCTACTTCACCGGTAAACGTCACATGGAGCGGCAGCGACAGTTGCTCGCCCGTGCTATCGTATCACGCGCAATATCGGCTGGGAGGCACATCGAACTGGGTGGACTGGCAGCTTGTTCCCGGGCAGACCTGGACCCGCGCCACGGGCGGGCTGTTTGCGTGGACGCAGCCGGGAACGGTGGTCTATTTCCGCGTGCGGGCCAGCGACGAGACGGGCAATGTGGAAGACTGGCCCGCCTCCGCCGGAGATGCGCGCACCAGCTTTCCCGCCCGCGTGTCCGGCAGCGTGCGCGACTGTCGCGGCGTGCCCATCGCGGGGGCGCGGGTGAGCGGCCCCACTCCATTTGGCACATCCGACACCACAGACATCGCGGGGCAGTATGCGCTGCTGGCGGCCAGCGAGCGCCCGGATTCCCTCACGGCCAGCGCCGAGGGGTTCCGCAGCAGCCGCCTGTCTCGCCCCTCGTTCGACGATGGGCAAGGGACCGACTTTTACCTGCGCGCCGAGCCGGAGCTGGTCGTGAACGGGGGATTCGAGTTGGGACAGGCCGCCTGGTACACGAGCGGCACAGCGAGGGCGGAGAGCAGCACCTTTGGCTATGACAGCCAGATCATGCGGCTGGGCGGCTTGCCAGGGGCAACGTCCACAGCCAGCCCCGCCGACCTGAGCGCGCCCACAGCAGCCCCACCCACGCTTCAGCAATCGCTAACCATCCCCGCCGATCTGGCCGCGCCCACGCTCTCCTTCCTGTACGCGCTGGAAAACGACACCGGCCCGCTCGCCGGGACGCTGACCGCCGCCGTTCAGGATGAAACGGGCGAGACGATCTTGTGGCAGGGGAGCCAGCCGACCCCGTGGCGGCAAAGCCACCAGGGCGGGCGCTACCCCCTGTGGCAGCAAGCCCACGCCGACCTGACCCCCTGGGCCGGGCAGACCGTCACGCTCGTGCTGCGATATGACCCGCAGGGAACCTACAGCTATGCCCTGCTCGACGAGGTATCTGTCAGCCCGTGGATATTGCCGCACGTGCAGGCGGTAGACCCGGCCACCGTTCCCCCCGGCGTTGGGCAGCATGTCGGCGTGCGCGGCGCGAACTTTTACGAGGGGGCACAGGTGCGGCTGGGCGCGCAAAAGTTGCAGACCACCTACCACAGCGATACACTCCTGAGTGCCTACGTGCCGCCGAGTATCCGCGTTGGGCGCTATGACGTCTGGGTGCGTAACCCGACGGGATACGAGAGCACGCTGCCCGGCGGCCTGACAATCGGGTATGCCGTGCAATTGCCCCTGGTGCAACGGCAGTAGTTTTTTTGATCGGTATAGAGCGTAAAGCGAGGCAGGGATGTCACAGCTACGGATTGCCGAGGTCGTAGGCAGTTGAAACTGCACCAACTAATTGCATCGGCATGGGCGTTTTATGAGTTTTAACTATTAATCTGGGTAACCCGCTGTGGCTGCGGCCCGCGCCGAACACCTAGCACTAAAGTGCCAGGCTGGTGGTTGAAAAAGTGCAAAGTGCACTACAGAATAGCCAACCCGTTTTAACGGGTTTCTGCTTTCCGCAGCCTGGGAATTCATTCCTCGGCATATATGCCGCTGGCTGGGCCGAACGATCAGTAGCAAGGCCAGCACTGTCTCGGTTACCGAGCTATTTTGTTAAAACTCAACTGCCACGACACGCACCCTATCCTGACAAAACGATTGACAGAGGCGGGCAGCACCCGTCCTGGATTCTGGACGTTTTATCGCACACCAACAGCTCAATCTGAGAGGTACATCATGGCTAAAACTGTCCGAATTGGAATCATTGGGGCCGGGTCTATTGCCCGCTATGCCCACGTGCCGGGCTACCAGGCCCAGCCGAATGTCGAGTTGGTGGCCGCAGCCGACGCTGTTCCTGGCAGGGCCGCCGAATTTGCGGCCGAGTTTGGCATCCCCCGCGCCTATGACAGCACGGAGGAAATGCTGAACAACGAGCAGCTAGACGCCGTATCCGTTTGCACGCCGAACTATGCCCACAAAGATGCCACCATCGCAGCGTTGAACGCGGGGCTGCATGTGCTCTGCGAAAAGCCCATCGCCATGAACCTGGCCGAGGGGCGCGAGATGGTCGAGACGGCCCGCCGCCTGAACAAAGTATTGCAGATCGGCCTGCACTGGCGCTTTACCAGCGAAGCCCAGGCGCTCAAGCGGTTCGTCGTCGGGGGCGAGTTGGGCGACATCTACTATGGAGAGGCTACCTGTATGCGGCGTCGCGGTATCCCCGGCTGGGGCGTGTTCACCCAGAAACAGTTGCAGGGCGGCGGCGCGCTCATTGACATCGGCGTGCATACCCTCGACCATACGATGTGGCTGATGGGCAACCCCAAGCCGGTGTCGGTGATGGGCGCGACCTATGCGGCCTTTGGCAAGCGCGCCGACGTGGTTTGCATCGGGGCACCCTGGGACGCGACCAAGTTTGACGTGGACGACATGGGCGTGGCGATGGTGCGGTTCGACAACGGGCCCACGCTCATTTTGCGGACCAGTTGGGCGGCCAATATCGCGACCTCGTTCCAGGAAACCCGCATTCTGGGCACGCAAGGCGGCGCAACCATGAGTCCGCTACGCATCTACAAAGAGATGCACCAAAGCCTGGTGGATATCACCCCTACATTTCTCCCCGAGGTCAAGCCGCATACCAAAGAGATCGAGCATTTTATCGCGTGTGTGCGCGGGGAAGCCGAGTGCATCGTTGTGCCCGAACAGGTGTTAGATGTACAGGCTGTGCTAGACGCCGTCTATCGCTCTGCCGAGACGGGGCGCGAAGTGATCCTGGGGGCCGAATAGCGGCCCTGTTCGTTTCACTCTATCGTCATTCGCCACGATATGCCCATTGAAGGAGCACAGAACAACATGACAATCAGGGTAGGGGTTGTTGGTTTGGGGATGGGGCGCTATCACATGGAACGCTACCAGGCCAACGAACAGGTGGAACTGGTGGCGCTGTGTGACCTGGATCAGAAATTGCTGGACAGGTTCAAGGGGACGTGCCCGAAGGCGTCCACGTACACCGACTATCAGGAGATGTTTGCGGCGGCGAACCTGGACGCTGTCAGCATTGCGCTGCCCAACGTCCTCCACGCGGAAGTGACGATTGCCGCCCTGCGCGCGGGCATGCACGTGCTCTGCGAAAAGCCGATGGCGGTAAACGCCCAACAGGCGAAGCAAATGCTGCTCGCCTCGCAGGAAACGGGCAAAAAGCTGATGATCCACTTTAACTATCGCTTCAGTCCGTCGGCCCAGTTCTTCAAGCGATATGTGGACGAAGGGAACCTGGGGCAGATTTACTATGCCAAGACGCAATGGCTGCGCGCCAGAGGCATCCCCAAGTTGGGCGGCTGGTTCGGAATCAAGGCCATGTCCGGCGGCGGGCCAATGATTGACCTGGGCGTACACCGGCTGGACCTGGCCCTGTGGGCGATGGGCTACCCCAAGGCGGTGGCTGTTAGCGCGTCCGGGTTCAACCTGCTGGGAGCGCGGCTGGCCAAGGCTTCTCAGGCCCGCTATGACGTGGAGGACATGCTCACGGCGCTGGTGCGCCTGGAGAACGGCATCACGTTGAACCTGGAAGTAAGCTGGGCGGGCGGCACGGACAAGCGAGAGGACATGCTCACGGCCATCTATGGCACCGACGGGGCGGCCATCCAGCGCAACACTGGCGAAGGGTACGAGTTTGAGGCGTTTGGCCTGCGCGATGTGGCAGGGTCGCTGGTCAAGGTCACGCCGCACATCTACCCACACCAGTGCCCGTCGGCTGTGGACCATTTCGTCAACTGCGTGATAAACGACCTGGCCCCGGAGGCCAGCGCGGAGAATGGCCTGGAATTGATGCGAATCATCGACGCCATCTATCTGTCGGCTGCCGAGGGGCGCGAAGTGCGCCTGGACGAGCAGCAGTAGCAGCGGGGTTGCAGCTCGCCTTGCGCCGGATTGACAAATCCGCGGGCCATGCAGTAACATGAGGCCTATCGTCGAGATCGCTCGTATAATGCAAGGCCGTGCAGGTTTGCGTATCCTTTGAGGGCTGCATCTTGTAAATACATCCTTGGCGCGGCTACGCTGTGCAGCGTATCGAGATTCGCCAATCGACGTTACCCACAGGAGGAGATAGCGTTGTTTAAGAAAGGCAAAGCTCCGGTTGTGTCTGGTGGCAAAATCGAGAATGTATTGGGGTCCAGCACGAGCTTTTCCGGCACGATCAAGTCGGATGGAAACCTGCGTATCGACGGTCTCTATCAGGGCCACATTGAGACAGCCGGTAATGTAATCGTTGGCCCCTCGGCGAAGGTGATGGCCGACATTGTCGCCAACTCGGTGCAGGTATGGGGGGCTGTGCGAGGCAACATCACCGCCTCGGGATCGTTAGAGATTTTGCCCAGTGGCCGCGTTTGGGGCGATGTGCGCGTCTCGTCGTTGCTAATTGACGAGGGCGGGCTGTTCCGTGGCGAGTGCGTCATGGGCGGCGAGAACTTGGAGCCGCTGACGCTTCTGGAAGCTGGGGAAGAGATTTTTGGCTCTTTTCAGGTCGAAGACGAGCCGCTGGAAAAAGTAGATGCGGAAGCCGTTCCTGAAGTGACTAAGGAGTCGGAAAACTGAGCGCGCCGCTCGCAGCTACGGATTGGCTTGGCAGTTGGGCGCTGGTGTTATATGAACGTCCAACTGCCCTGAATTCTGTGGGTGCCGCGTTACGCGGCGCGTTGCCCCTGGGGATGGTCGCATGAGAGCAGTATTCGTCCACAAGAACTGTGTTTTGCGGGATAGCCATCTGGACCCCGCAAGCCCTTTTGATGGATTGCGCCTGACGCCTGCCACGCTGGAGGCTATGCGTCTCCTGGCGACAGATGAGCGCCTGCTGTTTATCTGGGGGGATTGCCCGTCTTCCGACGATGGGCAGCATGGCATGGAATCCCTGGTAAAGCAGATCGAGGCGGCGGGTGGGCGCGTGGATGGACTCATCTCCTGCGAACATGCGCTCGACGAGCGCTGCAACTGCTGGGGAGAATTCCCCGGGGCGTTCTGGGTGGCTGCTTCCGAGTTTGACCTGAGCCTGAATGAGTGTTATCTGGTGGCGGACACTGCCGAGGAAATCGAATCGGCGTATGCTGCTGGTATGCGGCCACTGATCGTGCTGTGTGATCGCTCCATCGGGGAGATTCTGGGCAACCTCCCTCAACACAAGGATTTCCCGCTGGCCGCAGACCTGACGACGGCGGTGGGCTATATCGCCGTCGAAGATGACATTCGCAAGGAGCTAGGGCACGCCCGCGTCCCCGCGAAGGCTATCCCCACCGACGAGCTGATGCAGGCTGAGGCGCTGCCCACGATCAAGGTGACTTCGCCCTTTGCTCAAGGGATGCGCACCAACATGCAAAAATCGCGCCTGCAATTGCGCGACATGGGGCGGATGCTGACCTTTTTCGTGTTGGGGGCGTTGGGACTGGGGCTGGGCATCGCCTATATGCTCACGCACCTCTATCGCCAGCAGCCGTTCCCCGATTTCGTCTACTGGATCACGCTCCAGTTCATCCCCCGGCCACTGCGCGGGGCGCTGTTCATTGCCTGGGGCATCGGGATCATTGTGCTGGCCGTCAAGAGCTTTTACCGTTCGACAACGATCAGCGTTCGCATGAAAAAGGGCAAACCCTCGTCGTAGGGTGGTAACAGGGAAAACGTAGGCGCGTTTTCTTGGGAACAGCCAGGTAGCCGCGGCATCCTGCCGCGCCTGGCTCGGATGGCTCCAAATGGAGCTTCCCAAGAAAACGCGCCTATATTGTCAAGATTGGGTCCATCTGGAACCGTCGGCGTTGAGCGCGGCAGAATGCTGCTAGTCGTCCTTTTTCCGGCGATCTTCGCGATTCACGCCCGTCAGCACGCTGAGGGCAAAACTGACGACGCTGATGATGAGCGCCCCCAGGAATGCCGCGCCAAAGGTATCCACATGGAAGCCCGGCACGAGCAGGGAAGTCAGCCATAGCATGATGGCGTTGATCACCAGAGTGAACAGGCCCAGCGTCAGGATGATCAGCGGACAGGTGAGCAGCTTGATAATCGGCGCAATGAGGGCGTTAGCCAGCCCCAGAACCAGGGCTACCCACAAATAGCCGACGGCGTCCCCCTCTACGCTGATCCCCTGAAGGAGCGCCGCTGCCGCGTACACGGCCACAGCGTCAATGACCCACCGTAACAAGAGCTTGCGCATGCTACCTCCAAGGCTGTTGAGTCAGGGTTTGACGATACCAGTCTACTGTATGGCGCGCAATTTCTCCAAACCTTTGCTAACGCTCAAGCGGCCCTCTTCAATGGCCTTCAAGATGCGCATGCGCTGGGCTGCTGGAGACAGCCCCGGCTCGTCGTAATCTTCCAGGGCGTGCTCGTCCACGGCGAACGGCTCTTGCTCTTCAGGCTGCTGTTCGAGCGGCCTGGTTGCGCGAGAGGCCGCCTCGCTTTGGGGTGGCTGCCGCTCCTGGCGGGGCTGCTCCTGGCGGGGTTGTTCGGCCTTGCGGGGCGCGGCTGCTGGTAGCTCCCCGGCGGCTTCAACGCGCACATTGCCGCTGGCCGTACGCACCCGAAATTCGACTCCCCCGCCGTTGATCTCGGCGTTGATCTTGCCCCAGCCGGAATGGCTGGACTCGTAGGGCAGGTTGCTCCGAAACTCGCCAGACAGGGATTGGCAAAAGATCGTACAGCGTTGATCTTCGGGGATGCGCAGCCGCAGGTCGCCGCTCACTGTGCGTACACGATAGTTGCCCTCGTCGTCCAGCGCGGATTCGAGCAGCGTGTCGCCGCTTACCGTGTCCACGGTGAGGTCGTGCAGGTGAGAGGCGGAAAGGGTCGCGTCGCCTGATACGCTGTGCAGGTGGGCGCTGCCCCGGAGGTTTCTGCCGGTAATATCGCCGGACATGGTTTGCACGGCAATCTGCCCGGTGATGTCCTGCAAGACGGCATCGCCGCTCACCAGATGCAGGTTCAGGTCGCACTGATGGGGCACGTGGACCACCAAATCCACCGAGTCCAGCGGGGTCGGGCGGATGCTCACGGTATCGCCATTCTGGTGCACGTTCACCTGCTCCGGCGAGGCGGCGACTGCCACTTCGGGCTGCTCCCAGCCCTTGACGGTCACGTCTGCCGAGGTGACGTCAATGTTGACCACGCAATGCTCACCCACGCGAACGCTTTGCTTTTCTTTGTTGTTCATGGGTTGGCTACTCCACATAAATCTCGACGTGCTCGCCGTCTTCTTCGTCCTCGACGTCGATAATCTTGCCCTGCGCGCCCTGTTTGACAGCCTGAATCACCTGATCCAGGTTCATTCCTTCCACTTCGGGCGCGAATCTGGCCCCCATACGCATCCCCACGTTGACCAGGCTGATGGGGATGTTCACGTTCACCTTGGTTTTGCCGGTATGCATATCGGTGACGCGCACGCGAAACCAACGCGGGGCGTGTTCGCTCTTGCTCGCCTGTTCCT
>JAAYXX010000349.1 GCA_012515695.1 Chloroflexota bacterium | reverse complement strand
GTCTTGGATTGTACCAGTGTGGCCAGGTGGCCCGCGCGATGAAAGGAAAGGTGGCTCGCGAAGACAAGGAGCCTGATTCTATTCATCAGATAAGTACCTCCATCAGCGTGGTGGATCGTCTCTGTCAGGAGATCCTGCTGCTGCGAGCGTACGAAATCGCGCCTTACCTGGAGATTCACAGCGAGGAACTCGCTGATTGCCCCCCCGCTATCTTGGAATTGTTCGCCGCCAACCACCACCGCTATGCCCTGATCCTCGACCCTGTGGATGGCACAGGGGATTACCTGAACCAGAAAGAGACCTACGCGCACATGCTGGGCTTGCTGGATCAAGAGACGGGCCGCATGGATTGTGGCTTGATCTATTTCCCCGAAACCTCCTGGCTATACATGGGCATTCGCGGCCTGGGAGCATTTGCCGCGCAGGGGTTCTGGAGTACACCCCGCCCTATGGCTGTCACTCCCCCGCCAAAGACGGTAGAGAATGTCAAACGCCTCCAGCCGGAGGATTTCGATGTTTTTGATCGTCTGGGATTCGAGGTCGTCCCGCCGGAAAGCGGCTCTGCTGCGTACGAACTGACCCGCGTGGCGGAGGGGCGGCTGGGGGCGATGGTCATGCGCCATTTTCATGGCTATGATACGGCCATCTCTAGCGTGATCATCGAGGCGCTCGGTGGGGTCGCCCTGGTAGCGGGCGGCCAGCCAGTTACTTATGAGAAGGATATGCCGCGCATGCCGTTAGTTATCTCTTCGTTGGTGCCCGAGTATGCGGAGCGACTCAGTCAGGCACTGTAACCGCGCCCAATCTGACCAGGTGAGAAGCGGCAAGCAGGCGCGGCATTGATAATTAAGAGGAGTAAAACTATGTCGAGTTTGATTTCCCCGTACGGTGGCAAGCTGGTTGATCTGCGGGTCCCCGTTGATGAACAAGCCGAACTAAAAGAGTATGCCAGCCGCTTGCCCTCTTTACAACTCTCGGATCGTTGCGTGTGCGACCTGGAGCTATTGATTTGCGGGGCTTTTTCCCCGCTCGATCGCTTCATGGGGCAGGCCGATTACCAGCGCGTGCTGGATGAGATGCGGCTCGCCAATGGCACGCTCTTTCCCATTCCCATCACCTTGCCCGTTGAACCCACGGCCGATATTGCCCTGGGGAAGGACATCGCCCTGCGCGACTCGCGCAACAACTTGCTGGCCGTGATGACCATCGAGGAGATGTATGCGTGGGACCGCGACGAAGAGGCGCAAAAGGTGTACGGTACGCTGGATGCGCGCCATCCCCTGGTGGCCGAGATGCATCGCTGGGGCAGCGTGAATATCTCGGGTCCGCTGCGCGCCCTCCAGTCTCCCCCGCATTATGATTTCCGCGAGTTGCGCCTGACACCGGCCCAAACCCGGGCGAAACTGGAAACCTTTGGCCGCCCTAACGTGGTCGCTTTCCAGACGCGCAACCCCCTGCATCGGGTTCACGAAGAGTTGACCAAGCGGGCCTCGCAGGAAGTAGACGGCGTGCTGCTGCTACATCCGGTGGTGGGCATGACCAAGCCGGGCGACGTGGATCATTTTACCCGCGTGCGCACCTACAAGGTGTTGACTCGGAACTACTATGACCAGAACCGCGTGTTGTTGTCCCTGTTGCCGCTGGCGATGCGTATGGGCGGCCCTCGCGAGGCTGTGTGGCACGCCATCATTCGCCGCAACTATGGCTGCAACTATTTGATCGTGGGCCGCGACCATGCCGGGCCGGGCAACGATTCGCAGGGCAAGCCGTTCTATGGCCCCTATGACGCGCAGGAATTGGTGCAGCGGTATAGCGAGGAGATCGGCGTGGGCGTGCTGCCCTTCCGCGCTCTGGTCTACCTGCCCGACCAGGATTGCTACGAAGAGGTCTCCCAGATACCGAAGGATGCGCGCACGGCGTCCATTTCAGGCACGCAGGTGCGTGAGCAGTACTTGAATAAAGGCTACAAGCTGCCCGAATGGTTCACTCGCCCGGAAGTGGCCGACATCCTGGCCGATTCGTACCCGCCCCGGCACAAGCAGGGCGTTTGCGTCTGGTTCACCGGCCTCAGCGGCGCGGGCAAGTCCACCACGGCGGAAATCCTGACCGTGTTATTGCAGGAAAATGGCCGTCAGGTAACTGTGTTGGATGGCGATGTGGTGCGTACGCATCTGTCCAAGGGGCTGGGCTTTAGCAAAGAGGACCGCGACATCAACATCCGGCGGATCGGCTTTGTGGCCGCCGAGATCGTGCGCCACGGCGGGGTGGCAATCTGCGCCGCCGTCAGCCCCTACCGCGCTACGCGCAACGATGTGCGTAACATGGTGGGGCCTGACCACTTTGTTGAGGTGTTTGTAGATACTCCCATCGACGTG
>JAAYXX010000348.1 GCA_012515695.1 Chloroflexota bacterium | reverse complement strand
CCGGTGGTGTGGCGGTGATTCGCGTGGGTGCTGCCACGGAAGTGGAACTGAAAGAGAAAAAGCACCGCGTGGAGGACGCCCTGTCCGCGACCCGCGCCGCCGTTGAAGAGGGTATGGTCCCCGGTGGTGGGGTTACGCTGATCAACGCCATCTCGGCGCTGGATAATGTCAAGCTGAGCCTGGGCGATGAGAACACTGGTGTCGCTATCGTGCGGCGGGCGCTGGAAGCCCCGATGCGCGGCATCGTGGAGAACGCGGGCCAGGACGGTGCTGTGGTCGTGGCTGAGATTCGCCGCCGCCAGAAGGAAAGTGGCGACATGGCGATTGGCTACAACGTGATGGCCGACGATTATGTGGACATGTTCAAGGCGGGTATCATTGACCCGGCCAAGGTGACTCGTTCGGCAGTCGAGAACGCTGCGTCTATCGCGGCGATGATCCTCTCCACCGAAGCGCTGATCACCGACATCCCCGAGCCGCCCGCTCCGGCGCCTGCTGGTGGACCTGGTGGCCCCGGCGGCATGGGTGGCATGTACTAGAATTCGTTACCTCACTGCCTGCAAGGGCAATCGCGCTTGCAGGGTTAAGTGTAACAGGCGGTGCTCATTGAGTACCGCCTGTTTTTTCATCTGCGTTGCGGACCCGTAGCAGCGCCATCCCGTAGGCAGTTGAAACTGCGCAGGCAGGTGAGCCAGCTTGCTGGCGATGCAACGGTTGCTGCGGTTTCAACCGCCCATCCTAATGGCTGTTACCGACCTATTTTGTTTGAACTCATGACAACATCTCGCCATAGCCGCCCAGCGTCCTGGATGCACCGGGCCGACGGTTTTTCTTTGACGCGAGTGGTGTGCTATGATATAATGTTCTGTGAATAGGTCGTTGTCTGTCGCCCCAGTGCGCTTGTGTAACTTGCCTCTAGCAGCTTGCTACACCCAGCCATCCACTCTTCCACTCGCAAACCTGCCTGACAGCTCTCGCCAACTCGCTTTATTCTGCTCCTTTGCTGTTCCATGCTTACCCATCAGATCGCACGTCACGGATTGCCGCGTTTAGGCTTGCATTGCATCCTGGCTGGGGATCTGATTGTTAGCGAAAGGAGAAAGATGAACGAGAGACGGGAAACTGGACAGCAAACCAACATCGGCCCCGTCGAACGCGCGCTCTCCCTCTTTGGGGGTGCTCTGTTGATGGGCTTTGGTCTACGCTCCACCCGGCGCATAAATCTGCCTTCGCTCATTGCGAGCGGCCTGTTGCTATATCGCGGGTTCACCGGGCACAGTTTTCTCAATAGTCTGTTGGGTAGAAGACCTGGTTTTATGCGCATGGGAAGGCGGCCAACGGGTCGTCGCATAGGTCTGGAGCTAGAGGAGGAGATAGTCGTTCGTCGGCCTGTGGAGGAGGTCTATGCCTTTTGGCGGAATCTAGAGAACCTGCCACGGGTTATGCGGCACCTCGAGTCTGTCACCTCGCTGGGTAACGGGCGCCATCATTGGGTTGCCACGCTGCCTGGGCGTACGCCCATCACTTTGGAGTGGGATACGGCGATTCTGAACGAGCGCCCCAATGAGCTGATTACCTGGCGTTCGTTCACTGGTTCGGAAGTAGACCAGACTGGCAGCATACACTTCCGCCAGTTGCCTGAGAACCAGGGAACTGAGGTGCGGCTTGTCCTGGAATACGTTCCCATGGAAGGTTTGACGGCGGGGGTGTCGGAGAACTTGTTCGGCGAGGCGATGAGGAAGGAGATTCGCGACGATATGGAGCGGATCAAGCGAGCCTTTGAGCGGGGAGAGCCGCTCTTTGCGGAGCGACGTCCTGCCATCCAGCGCCCGACCACGCGAATGATGACTCCCAGCCAGGCAGAAGGGGACCGCCAGACGATAGATGAGGACTTGTGCGAGAAGGGCCTGTCGCCTGAAGACGTATGCTACGATGTGGCCGCAAAGGCGCAAGGCGAGACTGAACGGCCTTCCGTTGATCTTCCCAGCCAGGCTGAGGGGGATCGACAGACTGTGGAGGAGGATCTCCGGCGTAGGGGATTCGTCAGGGTTCGCCGATAGCCCGGTTGCGTGCCGGACATGAGGCAACCAGGCGAGATGAGCGGGGCCGTTGCGCCAGGCCATTCGGCGCAACGGCCTGCGCCAAGTCTGGGGGGTATCGCAGAGCCGACGCATGAGCGGCAGGGTGCCTATCTCGCTGGCCTCTATTCAGGCCCGCTGCCGAGAGCAGTATGGGAGGATGGCGATGGCTGTGGTTAGCATTACCCACAACGAGGATGTGGGGAAGGCGATCTATGCGGCCCTTGGGTATATAGACGTGGAACCCTTGATACGCGGCAAGGTGGTCGCGGTCAAGCCCAACGAAACGTGGGCATCCCCGGAAAAGACAACCGGGGTGACGCAGCCCGACACGTTGCGCGCCGTGTTGCGCTATGTGAAGCAGTTTGGCCCCAAGGAGCTGGTTGTCAGCGGCGGGGCGGGGGCGGCAGAGACAGACGAGGTTTTTCGGCTGGTGGGTATGATGGACGTCGTGGAAGAGGAGGGGGCGACCTTCTTCGATCATAACCGCCCGCCGTTTCAGCAAGTGGAGTTGACCTATGCGCCTGACAAGGATGTACAGGGGCCGCAGCTATCGGTGATGGTCAACCCGCGTGTGCTGGAATACGAGACACTGATTGCCGTGAGCCAGCTCAAGATGCACGCCACGGCCACGGTGACGCTGGCAATGAAGAACATTGCCATGTCTTACCCGGCGGCCGATTATTATGGGCATCCCCGCGCAAAACAGTATCACCAGCACGAGTTTTTTACTGATATGCATTCGTTCATTGCCGCGATGATCAAGCGGTTTCCCATTCATCTGGCTATCACCGTGGGACATCCGGCGATGATCGGCACTGGCCCCATCGAGGGCTATACCTTTGAGACCGGGCTGGTGATTGCCAGCACGGATGCGGTAGCTGCCGACGCGACGGGAGCGCGTCTGATGGGCTTTTACGCGGATGCAGTGCACCATATTTGGGAGGCGGGGCGGCTTGGCCTCGGCGAGACAGATGTGACCAAGATAGAGTACCCCGCGTTGTCTCTCAAGGAGGCTATTGGTATTTTCACCGAGGCGGCATACGGCCATCGGCTAGATTTCTAGTGGGGAAGTATTGATGACCCTCATGCTCCTCGACCGGCTACGTGCCCGCTTGCGCGGCACACCTCGACCAGTGGCGCACATTGGGCCGGTCTTTGTGGTGCTAAACCCAGAAGCGGGCCGCTTTGAGCAGGTCGAACTGCGGGAGGCGCTCCGCGTCAAGTTCAGGGGGGCGCACAGTCGGTACACAATCTATGAGATGAACGGCCAGGAGGATATCGTCCCGGTGGTGCGGCAGGCCATCGAGAACGGGTTCAGCCGGGTGGTAGCCGCGGGGGGAGATGGGACGGTGTCGGCTGTGGTGAGCGGGTTAGTGGGCACCAACGTGCCGCTGGGCATTATCCCGATAGGCACGGGCAACGCGCTGGCGCGGGAGTTGGGCATCCCGCTCAAGCCGTACAAGGCGGTGGACCTGCTGGTGGGCGCGCATACAACCCGCAGCATTGACGCCATGCAGGTGGGCGAGCGGTATTTCGTGCTGGTTGTGGGGGCGGGCGTCTCTTCCCTGGTTATCGGCGGGACCCATCGAGAGGCCAAGCTGCGCTTTGGCAGGCTGGCCTATGTCTTTCAGGTGCTAAAGCAGTTCCTTGGGTTCCAGCCCTACCGATTCAAGATTGTCGTGGATGGACGCACGCTGCATCTGCGCGCGTCGGAGGTGTTGGTGGCGAACACCAGCCGCGTGGGCTGGTCGGCTTTGCATTGGGCCAGGAACATCCGCCCCGATGACGGCGAGTTGGTCGTGTGCATCATCCGGCTGCCTTCGTTGTGGGCCTATTTGCGCGTGGGTTGGAGTATGCTGTTTAATCGGCAGCATCGGAACCCGCGTATGCGCTTCTTGGGGGCCAGAGACAAGGTATTGATTGAATGTCGCCAGCCGGTACAGGTGCAGGCAGACGGCGAGATGATCGGCCAGGTTCCGGTTGAGGTGCGCGTAGTCCCGTCGGCGGTACAGGTAATCGTTCCTCCTGTTGTCCTCTGACAGGATAGGCGGGAAGGGTGTGAGCGAACAAGGGAGCCTATGGAACTAAAGCCGGTGGAGCGTCAGGTTGTGGTGGTGATGGGGGCGTCCAGCGGGATAGGACGCGAGACGGCTCTGCGCTTGGCGAACAAGGGCGCAAAGGTGGTGGCCGCCGCTCGCGAGCGCAAGGGGCTGCAATCGCTGGTGGAGCAGATACAGCGAGCAGGCGGCAGCGCGATCGCCGTGCCCGCGGACACCGCCGAGTTTGCACAGGTCAAGGCGGTGGCGGAAAGGGCGGTGCGCGAGTATGGACACCTGGACACGTGGGTGCAGGCGGCTGCCGTCAGCCTGTACGCCTCGTTCGAGCAGACCACCCCTGAAGAGTTCAAGCGGGTCGTGGATGTAAACCTGATAGGGGCAGCCTATGCGGCGATGGCAGCATTGCCGTATTTGAAGGATGAAGGGCGAGGAGCATTTATCTATATCTCGTCTGCCGAAGCGACCCGCGCCCTGCCTTTGCAGAGCGCGTATAGCGCCTCCAAGCATGGGGCGGCGAGCTTATTGGAAGCCCTGCGGATGGAACTACAGAAGGAGGGCTACTGGATCAGTGTAACGAGTATCGTGCCCGCGTCGGTGAACACGCCGCTGTTCGATGTGGCTCGCTCGAAAATGGGGGCCAAACCGCAGGGAGTTCGCCCCTATTACCAGCCCCGCGTGGTGGCAGATGCTATTCTGTACGCCGCGCAGCACCCTGTTTCCGAGATCGTATGCGGTCTACCGGCCAAGGCCATGCAGTGGGTGAACCGCCTGGCGCCGGGATTGCTTGGCCTGGCGCTGCGGGAGGTGGGGTTTACAGGGCAAAGGGGAGAGGAACTCGCCGAAGGGGAGGAAATGCCCGGCAACCTGTTCGAGCCGGTGCCGGGCTATGATCGGGTAGATGGTCGGTTTGGCGAGCGCGCATTGCCCTTTAGCGTGACTGGCTGGCTGGAGACGCATCCGCTGACGCGCACGCTGCTCATCCTGGGGCTGGTGGGCAGCGTGCTCCTTCGGATTGGCATGCGCGTCAGGCGGGTTTCGTTGGCCAAAGACGGGTAACGCACCCGTTTGCTGCTTATTGCCAGTCGGCCTCGGTATAGTTCCCCTCGCGGCGCCACACGTCGAGCATCAGGTCATAGCGGGCCAGGGGCATGCCGGTGTAGATGCAGTTGCTGGTGGCGAACACGTAACCGCCGCCGGGCATGCCGTGCTTGAGCGCGTAACGGGCCGACTCGACAACCTCCTCGTCGGTGCCGGTGCTGAGTAGACCACAGTTCACGTTGCCAATGAGCGCCACCTGATCCCCATACAGGCGCTTGACCTCGGCGATGTCGATGCCCCCCTGCGGGTCCAGCGAGTGCAGGGCATGGGGGCGGGCCTCCACCAACTGGTCAAGGATGGGCATGATGTTGCCGTCGGTATGTTTGATGACGTAAAAGCCCATCTCTCGCTGCCCGGCGATCAGGCGGGTGAGGTAGGGCGTAACCACCTCGCGGAACATGGCCGGGCGAAGGAATGGGCCGTTATTGAAGCAATAGTCGGAGCAGAGCGCGAACCCGTCCAAGCCGCCATGTTGCTGCAAGATGCGGCCTCGTTCCAGTTGCTCGTCCACCATGCGGTCGGCCTTGGCCTTGACTTTGTCGAGGTTCTCGTATAGCCAGACGGACCATTCCTCCATTGTGTTGCCGTCGGGGATGGAATAGGTGGCGTCGCCGTGCATCATTAAAAAGTAGCGGTCACCCGTTCGCTGCCGGATCAAGTCGATCAGGCGCTGGGTTTCATCCATGCTGGTGGGGTTGGGGTGGATGAAAATGGCGTCATGTTCGTAGCGTTCCGCCGTCATGATATAGATGTCGGCCATCTCGCTGCGGTGCAAAATGCGCTCATCTTCGGACATTTGGTCCCACTGGGCATAGTGGCGGTGTGTAGGGTGAACCTTGCCAAAGGCTTCCATCGTCAGGAAAAAGACCAGTTCAAAGTGCGGCACACGTCCGATGATAGGGCGATGCTCGAGCGCGGCAATGAACCGCTCTTTTGGAGTGAGGTTGGGTTGAGATGACATGTTATTCTCCTGCGTAGTGCGGGTTGACGTTGTATGAGTCGCCGTCCGCGTGGGCGGGCGGCGCGTGATGGCGTATCCATTCCAGGACGAGTTGCAGGGCCGTTTCCGATGGCTGCGAGCCGTTGAGCACCAGGTCGGCGTGCCAGCGAGAGGGTTCTACATACTCTTGATGGCGATAGCGCACCGAATCGAGGTAAAAGGTGGCGATCTCGTCCATGTCCATGCCGCGGGCCATGTTGCGCTTTAGGCGGCGCACGATGCGCTCATCGGATTGGACATCTATGAAAAGGCGCAGATCGAGCCGCGAGCGGATGGCGTCATCCTGCAAAGTCATCAGGCCCTCGACGATAATGATCTGCGGTGGCGTTGGCGCGGCCAGCCGCTCATCCAGGTCGTGGACCAGTTGCGCCAGGTCGAACGAATCTGGCGAGTTATGGTCTTCGTAGACGATGCGAGTGAACGGGGCGACCATTTGGGGCTTGACCGGGCGGAAATAGCGGTCCATCGCGAAAACTTCCACCCGCAAATCGCTCAGGGAATCGGCCAGCCGTTTTGCAAGGGTTGTCTTGCCGCTGGCGCTACCTCCTGCTATGCCGATGACCAGGGGTTTTGCGCGCTCTGCTGACATGCTGCCTCGTTTGATGGTTGGTGAGGATGTGATAGCTGTGTGCTATGCTCCTCACGGAGGATAGCGCCAATGGGGGGGATTGTCAAAAGTCTGCGGGAGTGACTGGTAGCGGGTATGTTCATCGTTGGGCGCGGCTACGAGCTGCCCGCGAGTGTCGGCGCGATTGACTTGCGTTGGCAGGAGGATAGAATGGGGGAGGCGTCGTGGATGGCGAAAGGGCGCGCCGCCCTGGGGCCATATGGGCGACGCACCCTGTTGAGGCCAAAGCCCGGTTATTGGCTGGCGACGCGCCATTCGAGCCAGGTCGCAAAGGACTGGCCCGGGTCGAGGATGGACAGGTGGGCGGCCCTTTGTAGCCCCTGCGCGTAAAGGTTGTGCGCGTCCGTGGAGCAGGACTGGTTTTCGATGCAGAAGTAGGGCTGCCCCTGGGGGGTGTAGACCACGACGTGGGTGAACCAATCGTCGGCGCCCAGGGTCAGCGTTCTGCCGATGCTGTCAAAGTAGATGGTGGCCGGTGCGTCGCTCTGCATTCCCCAGAACACATCATCCAGATTCAGCGCGGCCAGTGAGACAGGTTGACGCAGATCCGCAGGCCCATCGTTCAGGTCTAGCAGGCGGCCCGTGGGCATGAGGTTCTCGGCCTCCATCCATTTGGCGGCGGGAACCTGGATGCGAACGGACTCGCGGGGGCCGATGATGGGGAAGTAGGGGTGAATCGCCAGGCCAAAGGGCAGGCGTTGTTGCTCGTCGTCGTTCTGCACTCGCCAATCCATGCGGATCGAGTCGGTCTTGAGGGTATAGGTGACCTCTAGCGTGTTCCGAATTGGGAACAGCTTGTAGAGATCCGTTCCAGGGGCGAAGCGGATGCGGGCCGTGCAGGCGACGCTGTCGTCCGAGGCGACCGGTTCGTCCATCTGCCAGGGCTGTTCACGGACAAGGCCGTGGATAAAGTGGCCGCCCATGTTCGTGGGGAAGGTGAACGTGCGCCCTTCAAACGTGAACTGGCCGTCACGCACACGGTTAGGCATGGGGTAGAGAATGGGCGTGCCCAGCAGCTTGAGAACGCTGGCGGCGGGGCGGGCATAGATGTATTCCGTGCCCTCCACCTGGAACGACAAGAGATTGCAGCCCGCTTCCGGGGCGATCTGGGCACTGGCTCGCTCATCTGGGGCGCTCAGGTGGATGCTAGGCTGACCGGTTTCCGCGTGCTGGTCGCGGCGATAGCTGAAAAGGCTCATAGGTATCTCTCCTTTTGTATGCTCGGATACGAGTTGGGGCCATTATACTGCTATCCCCCTTGTTAGACCAGAGACAAACGGGAGAACGGGGGCATTGCCCGACGGGGCGGAGTTGGAGCATTGCTTGAACCCGCAAGTTGTCGAGAGCCATCGGGCGGGGGGCAGCGCGGCGGACTCGTCCAAAGTGCGGCCCACGAGGTCCGGGTAATCGGCGGCGCGTGATGATTGTATCGGCGGACGATAGCGCACCAAAACACAATATTACAGGAGACCAACATGTCAGAACGTGGAGAACCAACCATCAAGATCACTGATGTCCAGACGATCCTTACGGCTCCCAATGGCATTCGGCTGGTGGTCGTCAAGGTACTGACCAGCGAGCCGGGTCTGTACGGCCTGGGGTGCGCCACATTCACCCAGCGCCCGCTGGCGGTAGCGGCGGCCATCGAAAACTATCTCAAACCTTTCGCCATCGGTCGCGACGTGGACCGCATCGAGGATTTGTGGCAGGCGGCCTACGTCAGTTCCTACTGGCGGAGCGGTCCGGTGCTGAATAACGCCCTGAGCGGTCTGGATCAGGCGCTATGGGACATCAAGGCCAAGCGCGCAAACATGCCCCTGTATCAGTTGCTGGGCGGCAAGTGCCGTGAGGCTGTGCCCGTGTACACGCACGCCTCTGGTAATAGCCTGACGGAAGTGGAAGACAACGTTCGCAAATTCATGGAAAAGGGTTTCCGCTACATTCGCGTGCAGATGGCGATTCCCGGCTATGAGACGTATGGCGGGCGGAGCGTGCCCACGGTGGTGGCGCTGAATCCGCACCAGCCGCGAACGTGGGAACCGACCCCGTATGTGCGCACAGTGCCCAAGCTGCTGGAGCATCTGCGGAACACCGTGGGGGACGATGTGGAATTGCTGCACGATGTCCACGAGCGCATCCCACCGATTCAGGGTGTGTGGCTGGCGAAGGCCGTCGAACCCTATCGGCTGTTCTTCCTCGAAGACCTGTTCGCTCCCGAAGACAATGATTATTTCCGCATGGTGCGGCAGCAGACGTCAACGCCGTTGGCGATGGGTGAGTTGTTCGTGAACCAGGCCGAGTATGTGCCCTTGATTCGCGAGCGGCTGATTGACTTTATTCGGGTGCATATCTCGGATATTGGCGGGTTGAGCATGGCGCGCAAGCTGGCGGCTTTTTGCGAGTTCATGGGCGTGCGGACGGCGTGGCATGGCCCTGGCGATGTTTCGCCGGTGGGACACGCGGTCAACATGCACCTGGACCTGGCCGTATCCAACTTTGGCATTCAAGAGTTGAGCCTGTTCCCGGAAAAGACGCAAGAAGTCTTTCCTGGGTGCCCCGAAGTGCGCGATGGTTGCATGTGGGCGAACGACAAGCCGGGCCTGGGGATCGATATTGATGAAAAGCTGGCGGCCAAGTACCCGTTCCCTGAGCATATCTACAACGGTGCGTGGCCGGAGATTCGTCGCTTGGACGGCACTGTCGTCAAGCCCTAGCTGACGGCGCGTGATGAGATACCCAAGCCCCTCAGGGTTCGTCCTGAGGGGCTTGGGTCGAGCGAGTTGCGTCTACAGTCGGCGGGGGCTATTTGTTGCCGACCTCGCCGCTGATCCAGCGCAGGTATTCCTCCGAGCCGCCCGCCACGGGCATGGCGATGATTTCCGGCGTTTCGTAGCTGTGCAGCTCCTTGACGCGGTGGATGATGCGTTCCAGGCGCGCAGACATGGTTTTGATCATCAACAAGCCTTCCGTTTCTTCGCAGATATCCCCTTCCCATCGGAAGGTAGACGTTACCGGCCAGATGATCGAGACGCAAGCGGCCAGTCTATCCTCTATCAACGCCTGGCTGATTTTCTTCCCTTCTTCGGTTGAACCAACGGTGACAAAGATCAGCACGTTCTCATTCATTCTTGCCATCCTTTCCTGTGGATGCTCTGCGCTGCCGGTGACAGCAGCGGACCAGTACGAATCACACGCGTTGCACCAGATGGCATCGCCCGGGATGATCCCGTGTCCTTATTATACCGACATTTCCTGCTAGACGTAAAAGCGCACGCGGGCTGGCTGGCGGTTGACTGGGAGGCTGGCTCTGCGCCATAATAGCGTCGCTATAACAGCACCATCACGGCGGCCCAGTTGCGCAGCCTGGGGGCATGGAGGGACGATGAACGGACGCGAGCGGCTTACGGCGATCATGCACAAGGAACCTGCCGATCGACCGGCATGGACTACGCTGGTAGATGATGCGACATTGGGTGGGCTGCCTGAGGGGCTGGCGGGCATGTCGGGGTTGGATTTCTACCGCCATGTGGGGTGCGAGATCTTGCTGCTTAACGGGTGGGGAACTGGGGTGGATTTCGCTTCACCCACGCTAGAGTGGCCCGCCGGGGTCGAGGTGACGACTCGCCAGGAGGGGAGCCGCCAGATCACCGAGTTGGTCGCGGGCGGGGCGCGGCTCGTGTGGGAGCGAACGGGCGCTCACCCCACGCGTTTCCCCGTGAGCACGTTGGAAGATGTCGGCCTGTACCGCGAGTTGTGGGAGGGGGCGCGGTATGTCGAGCGGGACGACGCGCCGGTTTTTCGCGAGACAAACGCGCTGATCGGGGGCGACGGCATTGTCACCCGCTATTGCCCTTCGTCTACCATCCCGCGCCTGCTCGAGTTCGACATGGGCACGCAGAACTTTTACTATTTGCTGCACGACCACCGGCAAGAGATGGAAGCCCTGATGCGGGTGATGCACGAGCGGCAGATGCAAGAGTTTGATCTGCTGGCCCGTGGGCCGTGTGACGTGTTGATCCTATGCGAGAACACGAGCACCTTTTTCATCAGCCCGGACATTTACCGGCGCTACAACGGCCCTCATGTGCGGGATTTTGTGCAGGCGGTACATGCGGCGAACAAAACCGCGCTGGTGCATATGTGCGGTCACGTGCATGACATTCTGGAGCCGATCAAGCAGACCGGGCTGGACGGCATCCATGCGCTGACCCCGCCGCCTACGGGCGACACCCCCTGGGAACTGGCGCTGGACGTATTGGGCGAGGACACTATCCTGGTGGGGATTCTGGACCCCAGCATTTTCATCCTGGCCCCGCTGGACGAGATTCCCGTGGCGCTGGATGCGCTGTATACGCCGCGATTGCGGCGGGCGAATTTCTGCTTGTGGGTTGCGGCGGACGGCATTCGAGTGCCGCTCGAGCGTTTCGAGGCGGTGGGCGCATGGATGCGGGGGCAGGGCGCATGAAGGTGACGATTCGCGAGGCGCGGGCAGCCGATGCGGGCGCGCAGGGGCAAAGAGTATAAGGAGGATAATAAGTATACTGCGTATACTCGGCACATCGAACTGGCGATGACGAGCGACTGCGCTATGGGCAACCAACGGCAAGGGCCATTCCGTGAGTGATTCCGGGGTACTGGTGGTGCATCTAGCATGGCGGAAACGTCACACGAAACACGTCAGGGAGAAAGGCTATCATGGCAACCGGCACAATGAAGGGGATTGTGTTCGTTGGGGATCGCAAGGTAGAGGTGCGGGATTTTCCCATACCGACACCGGGGCCGGGCGAAGTCCTGATCCAGCTCAAGCGGGCAGCTGTGTGCGGAAGCGACCTGCACGTCTATCGGCAGCCCGCCTCGTTTTTCGCGAACAAGCCCGCATGGATACCAGGCCACGAGCCTGCGGGCGTGGTGGCCGAGGTGGGCGAATTCTGCGAGCGGGTGCATGTGGGCGACCGGGTGACCATCTATCACTATATGGGGTGCGGGCACTGCCCGGCGTGTCAGGCGGGCTATTTGCAGTATTGCCCGGAGCGGCGGCCTCTGGGCCAGCCCAACACGGTGGGGCCGAACGCCGACTATATGGTAGTGGACGAGCGGAATTGCCTGCTGTTGCCGGACGAACTGAGCTTTGAGGATGGGGCAATGATCGCCTGCATTGCCGGAACCTGTTTCTCTGCCATTCGCAAGCTGCAACTGAATGGAGAGGATACGGTCGTCGTCTTGGGGCAGGGGCCGGTGGGGTTGACCGGCACGGTCATGGCCAAGGCGATGGGGGCGCGGGTCATTGGCGTGGATATTGTAGACGAGCGGCTACGGCTTGCCAGGGAATTGGGCGCAGACGAGACGCTGAACCCGCAGCAGGTGCGGCTGGGCACTGCGGTCAGAGAGTTGACCGGCGGGCGCGGCGCGGATGCCGCTTTCGAGACATCGGGGAGCGTCGAGGCCCATCGCAGCGTGATTGACGTCTTGCGGTGGGGCGGGCGCGGGGCGTTTGTGGGCTTTGGCTCCACCGAGCCGAGCATCAACCTGACAGCCATCATCGGCAAGCAGTTGACGCTGATGGGGTCGTTCGTCATGCCCATTCATTATTACGCTGATCTGGTTGCGTTCATGTTGCGCCATAATATGTCTGCCACATTCCAACGAATGATCACCCACCGCTTCAAGATCACTGAGGCTGAGGAAGCCTTCCGGGTGGCCGACAGCGGGCGCGCGGGGAAGGTTATTCTGACCTGGGACTAGCCATGAAGGAGCATAATGCCTGACAATATCTACCGACCGACTATTGATCTGAATGGAGAGTGGGCATTTGCCTATACACTGGAGCCGCCCACCGACGAGTTTCGCACGATTGACGAGTTGCAGCAGGCCGGGATGACGGCCTACCCCTGTCAGGTTCCGGGCAATTTCGAGCTGGACTTGCAGGCGGTGGGCCTGATTGGCGAACCCTTCTACGGAATGAACATAGCCGCGCTGCAAAAGTACGAGGCGGCGCACATCTGGTATTTCCGCCGGTTTGCTGGCGAGCAGCATGCTGGAATGATCCCCGAACTCGTTTTCGAGGGGCTGGACTGCTACGCCGACGTCTATCTGAACGGCCAGCATATTGGCTCGTGCGACAACATGCTCGTGGAGCAGGTGATACCCGTGGAGGGACTGTTGCGCGAGGAGAACGAGCTGCTGATCCACATTCGCCCGGCCATTGACGAGGCCCGGCGGTACGAGTATCCGCCGCTGCTGCAATCGCTGGGGGCCAACTATGACGCGCTGTATGTTCGCAAAGCGCCGCATATGTACGGCTGGGACATCATGCCCAGGGCGCTCTCGGCGGGGCTGTGGCGTCCGGCGGCGCTCCAGTTCCGACCAGTGGAGCGGCTGGAGCAGTTCTATGTCGAGACGCTGAACATTGCCGACGACCATTCGCGGGCAACGTTGGCCGCGCATTTCGACGCCCGGTTGACGGGAACGCCTACCGACGTCTACGAGATTCAGCTAACGGGACGTTGCGGGGCCTCGAGGTTCGCGCATCGCCAGCGAATGCTGTTCAAGGCCGGGACGTTTCGCTTCACGGTAGAGAATCCGGCGCTGTGGTGGCCCAGGGGGCGCGGTGAGGCTGCGTTGTACGCCTGCGAGGTGTCCCTATGGAAGAACGGCGAGCAGATTGATGGCCGCGAGTTTCGCTGCGGGATTCGCACGGTGGCGCTGGACCGAACCAGCGTGACGGACCCACAGGGGAATGGCGAGTTCTGCTTCCGGGTGAACGGGGAAAAGGTGTTTGTGCTGGGGACCAACTGGGTGCCGGTAGACGCCTATCACTCGCGGGATGCGGCCCGGATTCCGCCTATCATGGAGATGGTGGACGATCTGGGCATCAACATGATTCGCTGCTGGGGCGGCAACGTGTACGAGAACGATCTGTTCTACGATCTGTGCGATGAGCAGGGTGTTCTGGTCTGGCAGGATTTCGCCATGGCGTGTTCTATCTATCCGCAAGACGCGGATTTTCGCGCACGGCTGGCGGACGAGGTGCGGCGAGTGGTGCGGCGGCTGCGGCAACATCCCTGTATTGCGCTGTGGTCGGGCGATAACGAGTGTGACGCCTCGTATCTGTGGTCGGGGCGCAACCTGGACCCGAATAGCAATGTGCTGACGCGGCAGGTATTGCCGGGCGTGCTGCTGGATGAGGATGCCTGTCGGCCTTATCTGCCCAGTTCGCCCTACATAGACCCGGTGGCTTTCCAGTCGGATCAGTCGCTATTGCCGGAGAATCACTTGTGGGGGCCGAGGGACTATTACAAGAGCCAGTATTACCAACGGTCATTGTGCCACTTTGCCAGCGAGATCGGGTATCATGGTTGCCCGCCGGTTCGCTCGATTCGGAGGTTTATCTCCCCGGGCAAGTTGTGGCCCTATCAGAATAACGAGGAGTGGCTGCTGCACGCCAGTTCGCCTGTGCCCGGCGTGGACCTGTACGACTATCGGATAGAGTTGATGGCGAAGCAGGTGCGCGAGTTGTTCGGGGAGGTTCCCGACACGCTGGAGGAGTTTGCCTTTGCCAGCCAGGTCTCGCAGGCCGAAGCGTTCAAATTTTTCATCGAGCTATTCCGCGGCAGCAAATGGCGGCGCACGGGGATTATCTGGTGGAACCTGATTGATGGCTGGCCGCAGTTCTCGGATGCTATCGTGGATTACTATATGGAAAAGAAGCTGGCGTACAGCTTTATCAAGCGGAGCCAGGCACCGTTGTGCTTGATGCTCCATGAGCCGGAGAACTGGAAGCAGGCGCTGGTGGCCTGCAATGATACGCGGGATGACTTGCCACTGACCTATACGCTGCGGGACGTGGAGAGCGGCGAGGTGTTGGCCCAGGGGCACGGCGTTGCCAGGGCCGACAGCGTGACGCCGGTGGGGGAGATTCCCTTCTCAATGGGGGCCAGGCGATTCTACCTGATTACCTGGTCTAGCCGACTGGGGCAGGGAGTGAACCACTATCTGGCGGGCAATCCGCCCTTTTCGTTGGCAGCGTACAGGTCGTGGCTGGAGCGCGCCGGATTGCTGGCGGTGGACGCGGGCGCGTGACGAAGGTTAACTGTTGACTTTAACCCGGCGTCTCGTAGGCAGTTGAAACTGCACCAACGAGTGCAAAGCCGCCCTTCGGCGGCTGGGAAACGAGTCCACGCAGGTGGACGCGCCATGCATGGCGGCGCCAGCAAGCTGGCGATGCAAACGTTGCTGCGGTTTCAACCGCCCATCCTATGTAGCTTGCTTGCGGCCTGGCGCGGGAGTATACTGGGGCGCGCAGGACCTGAGCGGCGTGAGGGCGGCCCCGGTGGCTGCTGCTCAGGAGCGCATTGGTGCATACAGGCTGGATTACACAACAACGGAGAAGGTGTAGCATGGCAGACAAGATTCGCGTTACGGTCTGGAACGAGTACCGACACGAGAAGGCAGACGCCAAGATTGGCGCGCTCTATCCCGAAGGAATGCATGGACAGATCGCCAAGTTCCTGGGGGCGAACGCGGACATCGACGTGCGGACAGCGACCCTCGACGAACCCGAACATGGGTTGACCGATGAGGTTTTGGCCAACACCGACGTGTTGATCTGGTGGGGGCACATGGCCCACCACGAAGTGAAGGATGAGGTGGTGGATAAGGTGCAGCAGCGCATCCTGGAAGGGATGGGGCTGATCGTCCTGCACTCGGGGCATATGTCCAAGATTTTCCGCCGGATGATGGGCACGACGTGCTACCTGAAATGGCGGGAAGCTGGCGAGCGGGAGCGGCTGTGGGTGGTCGCGCCGGGCCATCCCATTGTGGAAGGGCTGGGCGAGTATTTCGAGATCCCGCATGTCGAGATGTATGGCGAGTTGTTCGACATCCCCACGCCGGACACGCTGGTGTTTATCAGTTGGTTCCAGGGCGGCGAGGTGTTCCGCAGCGGGTGCTGCTACTATCGCGGCAAGGGCAAGATCTTTTACTTCCGCCCGGGCCATGAGACGTTCCCCATCTACTATCAGCCCGAAGTGCAGAAGGTGATTACCAACGCTGTGCGCTGGGCTGCGCCGGTGAATGGGCCATACAAAGAACTGACCTGCCCCAATTACCCGGCCATCGAAAAGTTTGAGGTCGAAGAGTAGTAGCAGGTTGACACAGACACGGCCCTTCTCGGCGAGAGAAGGGCCGTTTTGTATGGAGGGGTAGCGCGCTGCGCCTAGTCCTTCATCAAGTCGCCGTAGAGCGTGCGCATACATTCGGGACAGACGCCGTGAGTAAAGCGCACATCGAGGCGGTCGCTGATGTATCGCTCTACGCTATGCCAGTAGCCCCGCTCGTCCCTGATGCGCTTGCAGTTGGCGCAGATGGGCAACAGGCCGCGCAGGACTTTGGTATGGCTCAACGTGTCCTGCAACTGGCGGATGAGGGCATATTGCTGGTCTTCCGTTTGCCTGCGTTGGGTAACGTCCTGGCCAATGCCGAACAGGATGGTGTCGCCGCCCACCTTCATTGGGGTCATGTTGAGCATGAGGGTCTTGGTGCGGCCATCCACGTGGTATTCTGTTTCCACCGTGCAGCGAACGCCCAACGGACTGTCGGGGCGTGGGGAATCTGACGGATGATTGGACAACCTGAACTCGGACAGGCTCTTTTCGGCGAGTTCCTCTTGTCGGCATTCCAGGAATTGCAGTGCTGCCGTGTTCACTTCGCGATAGCGGCCCCTGCTGTCAGCAAGAAAGATTGGGTTCAATGCCTGCTCAAAGAGCGCCTTGTAGCAAAGCTCCTGCTCTCTGGCTTGCTCCTCCCTCGCTCGCTGCGCCTCTAGTTCTCGCACCGCATGACGCCAGTTGCGCGCAGAGACAAGGCCGAAACCCGTTACAGCGACGAGCAATCCGGGGAGCAGCCCGTCGGCTCCCCAGTGCTGGTTCTGTTGTGCCCATGCTGCAAAGCTGTCCAGCGTATTCAGGACGGCTGTTAGAATCAGCACAACAACGGCAACTCCTACAATGACGGCCACCTCTATGGCCGCACGATTACCTAGCAGCTTTGACACGCGATATTCCCTCTTTTGTCGTGATGCTTGCCAAGCTAGCCCAGATTCGCCACGCGGGCGATGGTGGGCAAAGCTCGTTCCTGAGGCCAAGGCACTCGCCAGGGAATGCCGGGCAGGACGTCAAACACATCGTCAGCCAGCGGGGTTTCGCCGGTGGGGTCGAGGCAGATGCCCCAGGCGAAGGCATTGCTGACGAATGTAGCCCACGCCCCATCGCGTGAGATTTGGATGTCGGGCTGTGTCCAGGCCATCTCCTTGTAGGGGGCCATGAAAAGCCGGTTCTGCCTCTGGATGCCCTGCTCGTCTTCCAGGAGGGCGTAGGCGATCCAGGATGTGAACCCGCGTTGCTCCCAGGTGGACAAGGGGACCTGCCCGACGACGGTGGATGTATTCGGCGCGAGCACGATCTCGGCCGACAATTCCAGATTATCCCGACCGGCCACCTCTGTCAAACCATAGCATACTCGCCCCGACCAGTTGCGGCCTGTCTCGTTGACGCCATAGATAGATACTTGATCGCCGTCGATGGCGGGGATGACCTGGAGGGGGTCAAAGGCGCGTCGCACGGGATGGTAGGACAACTTGCGCCGGAAGTAGTAGTCGATGATGGTCCAGCTTGTTGTGGTGGGCCAAGAGTCGTTATACATCCAAAAGATGGCTGAGGCGGTGCTGAACATGCGCCTGCGATAGTTGTTAATGTACTCCAACAGGGCTTCGGACTGCAACATGCCGCTATAGAAGGCCAGATCGTCTAGCGAAAGCTTGTCGGCTTGCAGGCCGAGCCAGGTGTTCAGCCATTGCTCGATTTCGGCCACCTGATAGTGCCAGTTGATGGTGTTGTCGTGATATTCCCAACTGGGCGAGAGGTAGTAGTGCTCGCCTTCGGGCAGGAATTGGCGCAGGGTGGTCGGGGAAGAGACGCCCAGTGCGCCGCCCTCGTTGGGGAAGCGGCTCACATCCTCGCGGTAGGCCCAAAAGTTCTCGCGGTTCTCGCCGATGCTCACGTGCCAGGGGTGCTGGTCGCCCACGATGGGCGAGTTGGGCGGCTGATGGTCGGGGGAATAGGGCGAGCTGGGCCAATAGGGGCGCGAGGGGTCTTCGCGCTGCATGATCACCGGAAAGACGTGGTGATACAGGGCATAGTCGGGGAAGGCGCGGCCCTTGTCGTACCCCCAATCCCAGGTGCCC
This sequence comes from Chloroflexota bacterium, assembly GCA_012515695.1. Classification (GTDB taxonomy): domain Bacteria; phylum Chloroflexota; class Anaerolineae; order UBA1429; family UBA1429; genus JAAYXX01. The sequence continues at coordinate 1,309 of JAAYXX010000348.1, read as the reverse complement.
CATTCGAGTTCGTTGTTCCCGCACCACACAACGAGGCTGGGGTGGGGGGATAGCTCGCGGGCCACGTAGGTGACTTCGGCCTGGACGTTCTGCAGAAAGGCAGGCTCCCCGGCGGGGTATTTGGAGCAGGCGAAAATCAGGTCGTGCCAGACCATCATTCCCGCCTCATCGCACAGGTCGAGCATATCATGGTCAGCATACAGCCCGCCGCCCCAGATACGCAGCATGTTGAAATTGGCTTCAACGGCCAGGTCTATGAGGCGGCGATATCGCTCTCGGTCCACCTCTCCGTAGATCATGTCTGCCGGAACCCAGTTGCCGCCCTTGGCAAAGATGGGCTTGCCGTTGACCTCCAGGATGAAATAGCGCCCCTCCACCGGATGCGGGTCCTGGTTGATGCGAATGGAGCGGATGCCAGTGCGCCGCTCGGCTTGATCCACGGGCTGACCATCCACGAGAAGCTCGCCAGTGACGCGGTACAGAGGTTGATCTCCGTGGGGGCGTGGCCACCACAGCTTGGGGTGATCCACGGGGACGGTTAGCGTTTGGATGGACGCGCCGGGCGGGAGGTTGACCTCTTGCTCCACGCAGGCATTGTCGGCCTCTGGGACGCGCACCCGCAGCCGTGCTTGTAGCGGTTCCCCGGTGACGTTTTCGACATGCAGGCGAACCTGTAGCGTGGCGTGGTCGTGCTGCTCGTTCAATTCGGGATAGACCGACATCTGGTCAATGCGCGCCGTGTTGGCCCACTCGAGCCGCACGGAGCGAAAGATGCCGACGTTTACCATGCGGGGGTTCCAGTCCCAGCCGAATTGGTATTGCGGCTTGCGTAGCCACATGCGCTTGTGCAGCACGTCGTCCGGGCCGCTGTTGTATTCACTGGCGCAGCGTGTCTCGACGGCGTGCAGCCCGGAATCCAGCGCGACGGCGAGCGAGTTTTCGCCGGGGCGCAGCAGGTCGGTCACATCCAGACGGCAGGGGCGGAAAGCGTTGTCGTGGGAACCCACGTGGACGCCGTTGAGATGGATGTCTGCCACCAGGTCGAGGCCGTCAAAGACGAGCCAGACCCGCCGCGCCTGGAGCGCTTCCGGGGAAGGGGTAAAGGTGCGCCGATAGACCCAGTATTGTTCCTCTACCCAGCGAGCCTTGAGCGCGTTTGTGCCAACGCGGGGGTCCTCGATGATGCCGTGGCGCATGAGGTCCAGGTGAACTTCGCCGGGTACGTTGGCGTCGATAAAGGTGCGTTCGTCGAGCTGGTCGGTGCAATAGAGAGATGGGCCGCCTCGACCGCCATCAATGCCTTTGAGCT
>JAAYXX010000347.1 GCA_012515695.1 Chloroflexota bacterium | reverse complement strand
TTAGTGCCATTGGCCATCTTTGGCGGCTTACAATTATGCCGGCTGGAAGCCGGCGGTCCTATTTGTAGGCGCGGCTACCCTATGGCAGCGGCACTTCTAGCCCCACGGTGACAGGCTGCGTCCAGGGCACGTCGGGCTTGCCCATGAACCAGACCCCGCCGTTACGCAGGTCGCCCACGGTGGTGCAGTACAAGAAGGCTTCTGCTTCGCTCACGCCCGCAATGCGCGCTAGCAGGGCAGTGGCGTCCTGGACCGCCAGGTCGCGGGCCTCGGCATAGTCATAGCGGCAGGCGATGGTCACAAAGGAATGCGCTTTGCGAATCATGGGGCGCAGGGGGAAATAGGTGTCATCCTTGGTAATGCGCAGACGCACGTCGGCGGCGCACTCGGCGGCCAGCCCCAACACCTCGCCATCTCCCTGACAGGCGTGCGCGTCGCCCAAGACCAGCAGGCCGCCCTCGCGCTCGGCGCGCAGGTACAGCGTATGGCCGGGGGCAATGTCCTTGAAATCCATGTTCCCGCCGATGTCCCACGGGTTGCCGGGGGGCGGGGCCTGGTTGGGCGTGACATAAATATCGCCGATCATGGGGCGCAGTGGCGCCCACAGCCCGCCGGGGAACAGCACCCGCTCGTCGGCGATCTCTAAAAAGCTGTTGCAGGTCGGCGTTTCCCACCAGCCGCCGCTGGCGTGGCCCACCGGCGTGATCTGCTCAATGTGGATAGCCAGCACGTCGCCGGGAGCGATGCCCTGGATATAGATAGGGCCGGTCTCTTCCCGCTCGCAGACATGCGGGGGGTTGGCGTCCTCTGGCGTGCGGATGATGGGCGTGCGAAAGTTGATGGTTTCGACGACAAACGGCTCGCCCAGCGCCACCTCTGCCACCGGCTCTAGCACGCGGTAACGTTGGTCCACCGGCACGGTATGCTCGCGAGACACCCTCTGTAGTGGCATGGTTCCTCCAGGTTGGCAAAAGCAGAATACACGGAAGAATCGCGGCACGAAAAACGGCCAGACCGGGGACTGAAGATCCCCGGCTGGGAGAAGGTGAAACCCGTTGATGAGTTTTAATAAAATAGCTCGGTAACCGAGGCAGTGCTGGCCTTGCTACTGCTCGTTCGGCCCAGCCAGCGGCACGCATGCCGGGCACCTTCAGTGCTGGGCGCGGCGGCAAGCGGCGAGATCGAACGTTACAGCGCCTATATAATGATGAGCGCAATTTGCAGGGGGGAGGTGAGGCGGGTTGCCTCAATCCCTGGCCCGGAGCACGGCGTCCAGCGTTGCGCAGACGTAATCCACCTGTTCCTCTTGCAGCGTCCCCGCAAAAGGCAGGGCCACGGTGGTCTCGCTGATCCGTTCGGTCACCGGGAAATCGCCGGGGCGATAGCCAAATGTTTCCATATAGTAGGGTTGCAGGTGAATCGGCTTGAAATAGGGCCGGGCCGCCACGCCGCGCTGCTCCAGGTCTGCCATGATCTCGGCGCGGTTGTAGCGCTCGTCCAGCCGCACCACGTACACGAACCAGCTCATGCGCGTGGTATAGGGCGCGGGCGTGGGGGCCGAGACTCCCGCGATATTGGCGAGCCGCTCCGCGTACCATCCGGCCACGCGGGCGCGCTTGTCCAGCAATTCCTGGATGCGCTCCATCTGGCCTACGCCCACGGCGGCGCTGAGTTCGTCCATGCGATAGTTATAGCCCAGCCGCACGTGGTTCAACCACGTCCCGGCCTTGTCGCGCCCCTGGTTTCGCAGGCTGCGGAACAACTCGTCATAACCTTCGTCGTCGGTGACGAGGATGCCGCCCTCGCCCGTCGTCATCTGCTTGTTGGGATAAAAGGCAAACACCGCCGCCCGCCCAAAGGTGCCCACGGGCCGCCCGTTGTATTCCGCCCCCAGCGATTCGCAGGCGTCCTCGATGATCTCTAGCTCATACTCTCGCGCCAGGGCCAGCAGCGGGTCCATATCGCAAGCCTGCCCGAAAATCTGCACGGCCAGCAATGCGCGGGCGGGGGTTCCGGCGGCCCGCAATTCCTCCAGCTTGCGGCGGGTACACTCGACGTCCATGTTCAGGGTTTGCGGCTCGATATCCACAAACTCTGGCACGCCCCGCTCGAACAGGATCGAGTTGGCCGAGGCCACAAAGCTAAAGGGGCTGGTGACCACCCGGTCGCCCGGCTGTAGGTCAATTGCCCGCATGCACAGGTGCAGCCCTGCCGTGCCCGAAGAAACGCCGACGGCGTACTTGCGCCCGACAAAGGCGGCCATCAACTCTTCAAAGCGGTTAATCATGGGGCCGATGCTCAAATAGCCGCTGGTCAACACCTGGTTGACGAGTTCGATCTCTCGCGCTGTAATGTCCGGGCCAGACAGAGGAATACGCATGAGGCTTTGCTCCCTTGAAAAGTGAATTCCTGCCCAGTATAGGCGACGAGGCGGGGCTGTCAACCATTCGGGGGCACCCCGCCGCCATCTTGGCAGCTTGCGATTATGCCGGCTGGAAGCCGGCGGTCCAATTAGCTGAGGGCCGCCCGGAGCGGGGTTTTGTGGTATAATAGCGGCTGTTCATGTTGCCAGCCTGGAAGGATCATG
>JAAYXX010000346.1 GCA_012515695.1 Chloroflexota bacterium | reverse complement strand
GTGCGGCCCACCATCAACCGCTGCAAGGCTTCCTGAATGAGCATCTCGGTTTCGGTGTCCACCGAGGAGGTCGCTTCGTCCAGAATGAGGATGGGCGCATCCTTTAGCACAGCGCGGGCAATCGAGAGGCGCTGTTTCTGCCCGCCGGAGAGCTTGACGCCGCGCTCGCCGATGATCGTGTCGTATCCATCGGCGAGCTGTGTGATAAAGTCGTGAGCGTTGGCGATCTTGGCGGCCTCGATCATTTCCTCCTCTGTGGCGTTTGGGCGACCAAAGAGGATGTTGTCGCGCACCGTGCCGTGGAACAAAAAGACATCCTGCAGGACCATCGCGACCTGGGAGCGCAGGGTGGACAGGTTCACGTCGCGCAGGTCGTGTCCGTCGAGGGTGATGGAACCTTCGCACACGTCGTAGAAGCGGGGGATCAGGCTGGCCGTGGTGGTCTTGCCAACGCCTGTGGGGCCGACCAGAGCGACGACGCTATTGGGCTTGATATGCAGGTTGATATGTTCCAGCACGGGAGCGCCGGGCAGATACCAAAAGCTGACGTCGTGAAAAATGATCTCTCCCTTGACGCGTTCCTGGAGCTTGATCGCGCCGGGGCGCTCTTCCACTTCTGGCTCTTCTGCCAGCAACTCGGCGACCAGCTCTGCGCCTGCAAGCGACTCTTGAATCTGTTCCCAGGCCCCGGTCAGCGAGCGCACGGGCTGATAGAACATATCCAGGTACATGAAAAAGGCCACCAGGTCTTCGATGGGCAGGACTTGCCCCAGGGCCAGCCGCCCACCAAAATAAACGATGATGATGGTGCCCAGCGAGGAGCTAAACTCGACAAACGGCATAAAGGTAGCCATCAGCCGCAGGGCCTTGAGCATGGAATCGCGATAGAGGTCGATGCGGTGGCTGACACGCACCGCCTCGGTCTCTTCGCGGGTAAACGCCTTGATCTCGCGGATGCCGGAGAGGTTGTCGTTCAGGGTGGCGTTCAATTCGGCCAGCTCTTTTTGTCGCTCGCGGAACGCGGGGCGCACGTATTTGGCAAAGCTGCGCATAGCCAGCACGATGAACGGGATGGGTATCAGGGTCAACAGCATCAGCGTGCGGTTGATGGTTAGCAGGACTATGCTGACGCCAATAAGGGTCAGGACGTTGACCAACGTTTCGGGGATAGCGTGCGAGATCAACCGCTCGAACATGTCCGAGTCGTTGATCATGCGGGACATGAGTTGGCCGGTTTGCTGATCCTCGTAAAAGCGCAGCGAGAGGCGTTGCAGGTGACAGTAGATTTGTCGTCGGGCGTCGGCCACGCAGCCCCAGCCCGCGACGTGAGCCATGTAGCTGTTGAGAAAGCGCAATCCGGCGCGGAACAGATAGATCACCAGCAAACCCACAGCCAGTCGCGTGACCAGGTTGAAGGATTGCTCGCCTACGACCCCGGCGTTGACGGCAGCGATCAATCGGCGGATGACTTCGGGTGTTGTCAGGCCCACCACCACCAGCGCGACCATGCTGATGACGGTAATGACCAGAGGCTTGATATAGTTCTTGGCGTACAGAACCACGAAATGCAAAGTTTTCATGTCGGGACCCTCGTTGCGTGATATGGTTTGCGTTGCCAATCGGCTGCGCTAGAAGCCGTACTTTTCTAGAAGCTGCTCGGCTTCCTGGCGATTGGCGGGGTGGCAGGCGATGAGCAAGCCCCGCGCCCCCACGTGCTTGACCAGGTCGTCGATCTCGTCTACTTGAGCGAACACTTCGACAGACTTGTTTTTGGAGATGATGTACCTGAACAGGTCGTACCACTGCGCGACCTCTTCGTAGCCGGGGCCGGGAACCCACTGGATGCCGCGCAAGCCCTCGATGCTCAACAGCGAGTCCAGGTGACACAGGGAGCGCACACCGTCCAGGTGGTAGAAGGCATAGTCCATCGCGTCCACAATGTCGCGCAGGTGAGGCATACAGAAGGCTTCAAACATCTCGTTGGAGATCATGTAGGTAACATCTTCCTGGATGGGGAAGGTTGTGCCGGGCGCCCAGATGCCCGCCCAGCCGATGCCGCCCTCGTTGCCGCCCCGCGCAATCAACTCTTGCACCTGCTGGAATGCCTCGATCCAGAGCACCTTGAAATGGTTCATGGCCGCGTACACCTTGTCGGGCTGCTCGATCATGGCGAGCAGCGTGCGCTCGTTGCCATAGACGGCGCAAATGTTGTCCAGGGGGCCTTCCAGGGGGAAGGGGGCCACGTAATGGTGGTTGTGTGACAGCGCGGCGGATCTGTCGGTGATTTCGAGAATGGTGCGGTAAAAATCGTTAGGCGGGTCAATGCGGATGTCTAGCAGTTGATCCAGCGAGTCCACCGAGGGAAAGGGCCAGATGGTACTCTTGTCCAGGTACTCCATGCGCGCACCCAGTACGCCCGCCATGCTGCTGGAGCCAAGATTGGGGAAGTGAAACGGGACGGCGACGCCATAGTATTCGGTGTTGTCGATGCTGCGCATGGCGCGCTCGATGGTCAGGTCAACGTCTGTCCAGTAGCGGACAAGGTCGTCGGTGCCGGGTACTGGCTGGGCGTTCTCCCTGGGCATGGTGAACAACAGGCAGGGATTTTTC
>JAAYXX010000005.1 GCA_012515695.1 Chloroflexota bacterium | reverse complement strand
TGGCTCGCGTTTTGTTGCGAACGTTGCGAACACCGCGAGCCAGGATGGCTCGGCTACGGGAGGTGCTACTCGATGGGCAGCTCGATGACCGGGTTGGACAGCGTGCCCAGGCCCTCAAAGGTGATGTCGATCACGTCGCCATCGGCCAGGGTAAACGTGTCCGGCGGGACGATGCCCGTGCCGGTAAGCACGAAAATGCCGGTGGGGAAGCTGTTGCAGCGCCCCAGGTAGCTCACCAACTCGGTGAGGGGTCGGTGAATCTTGGAGGTGTGCGTCTCGCCGCGAAAAGCCGGTTGCCCGTCGCGATAGATGACGCACTCGACGGCCTGCGCTAGTGGGTTGAACTGCTCGGTAGCCAGCCGCACAAAGGGGCCGAGGGAACAGCAGCGGTTGTATACTTTGGCTTGCGGCAGGTAGAGGGGGTTTTGCCCCTCGATGTCTCGCGAACTCATATCGTTGCCTATGGTATACCCCACGATCTCCAGGCCGGGGGTGACGACAAGGGCCATCTCTGGCTCTGGCACGTCCCATTGCGAATCGGCGCGGATGGCGACGGCCTCGCCGGGGCCGACCACGCGGTTGGGGGTGGCCTTGAAGAAGATCTCGGGGCGCGGCGCGTCGTATACCTTGCCATAGATGGTTGGCTGTTGCGATTCGCGCATGCGGGCGGCGCGGCTCATCTCATAGGTCACGCCGCAAGCCCAGACTTCTTGCGTGTCCAGGGGGGCCAGCACTTGCAGCCCCGTGTCTTCCGCTAGCAGGTCTGCGGCGGGGCCGACAGGCTGCGCGTTGGCCGGGATGGCGAGCGCGTCGGCCAGCGCGGCGCTGACGCGGCCAGTTGCCGCCTGTAGCCAGGCTTCCATCGTCGCGTATTCGGCGCGACCTGTCGCCGTCAGGTTGTATAGTTGTCCATTTGCAATCAAGCCCAGATAGGGGCCGCCCTGCGAGTCACGGTAACGACAGAGAGCAGCATCGGGTATCATGGGAGCCTCCTTCGTTGGTGAGTATTTTGGCAGTGATGGATCGGCAGCGATTGGCCGGGCTATCTGTTGCCGGGGCGCATTATACCCTGCCTGCTGCGGTTCGTCGAACAGACCTCCCCCTGACTCCAACCTGCTGGTTGGGGCCAGGGGATACGCCTGCGGCTATGTCAGACTTTGTTGTGTATCTGCTCACGGCGAGCCATGTTCGGTGCGCTGGATGATCTCGGCCTGCATCTGGGGGGACAGCCCTACGAAATAGTCGCTATACCCGCCGATGCGCACCACCAGGTCGCGATATTGCTCCGGGTGGGCCTGGGCAGCCAGCAGCGTGTCCCGGTCTACCACGTTCACCTGCAATTCGAACCCGCCCCGCCGCATAAAGGTCTCTACCAGCGAGCGCAGCCCATCCACAAAATCAGCCTGGCGGCCCGAGCGCGTGAATTTCAGGTTGACGGCGATGCCCCCCAGCATGGGCGTATGGTCCCACTTGGTAGATGAGAGGATGGCCGCCGTTGGGCCGCGCCGTTCGCGCCCTTGCGCGGGGCCAGAGCCATCGCCCAGCGCCGCGCCCGCCAGCCGTCCATCGGGGGAAGCTGTCGTGACCCGGCCCAACTGCTCGTGCATGATCCAGCAGAAAAAGCCGGGATGGTACGCGCCGCCCAGGTAGGTTCGATGCTGGCGCACGTGTCGCACAATGGATTGCGTGATACGCACGGCCAGTTCGTCTACCATGTCGTCGTCGTTGCCATATTTGGGGGCCTGATGGAGCAACTTTAAGCGCAAATCCTCGCGCCCCTCGTAATTCTGGCGCAATTTCTCGGCCAGCTCGGCCAACGTCATGCTCTGTTCCTCGAACACATACTGGCGGATCACCGTCAGCGCGTCCACCAGGTTGGCGAGGCCGACGAAGGAAGGCTCCACCCAGTTATGGCGCGCCCCCCCCTGGTCAATGTCTCGCCCGCGAGCGAGGCAGTCGTTGACAAAGCAAGAGAGCAGCGGCCATCCGCCGTGATAGTAGCGGGTCATCTGGCAAGTGTTCTCGTCGATCACCGCGCGGCGAATCACCTCGGCCAGATGCGCGTCATAGGCTCGCAATAGCTCCTCGAACGAGGCGAACGCTGGCCCGGCGACCTGCTCGCCGGTGGCGGTGGGCAGCGCCCCGCCGCCCGTGAGCGTCTGGCGGGCGGCGTTCAGCGAGGGGACGCCCAGCAGGTCGTGCAGCAGTTGCACCAGGTTGATGTAGGGGCTGGCGACGTACACGTTAGAAGACGCGACAGGCGTAATCTCTACGCAGGTGCTATGCTGATACAGGCACGCTTCGGCGGGGGGTAGCCCGGCGTTCGCCATGCCACGGGAAATCACGTCGTCGTTGAACAGCGCCGGATGCGTCAACCCTTCGGCCAATAGCTCACAGGCGCGTTGGGTGATGTCCGGCGGGGTTTCCTCGTTCCAGCATAGGCCGATGCCGGGGTACGACAGGCGCGTGTGCGGGATGCTCTCCAGGAACAGGCGGGTTAGCTCGTTGCTGATGTCGCGGCCGCTGCCGTCTCGCCCGCCGATCATGAACCCTACGGCCAGCCCGCGCGGGGTATAGGCGCTGAGCATCAGGCACAGGCAGTCGATCAACTCTTGGGCCTGGGCGCGGGTCAACCGCCCCGCCGCCAGGTCGCGCTCGTAGTAGGGCAACAAGTAGCGGTCGGGCCGCCCCAACTGGAACAGCAGCATGAGTTGACCGGCGCACAGGGCAAAGGTGACCAGGTGGATGCATTGCAGCGCCTCGTGGAAGGTGCGGGCCGGTTCTTCTGGCACGCGCCGACAGATAGCGGCAATTTCCTGCAGCTCGGCCTGGCGGGCCGGGTCGCTGGTGGTACGGGCCAGTTTCTCGGCGTGGTCGGCATAGTGATAGGAGAAATCGCGCAGCCCATCCAGCGCGATCAGGCAGGCCCGATAAAAGGCGTCCTTTTCCATGTCTTGCGGCACGGTCAGGTCGAGGTTTTGGCGATAGTTGGCGATCTGCTCGCGGATGCCTCGCAGCCCCAGACGCAGCAGCTTCTCATAGTCGATAGCCATATGCGCCCGCTGGCCGTGTACCGCGTTGGCCGCGCGCGAAGCATCCTTGCGCCAGTGCTCCAACTCGGCCTGCTCCTGCTCGGTGAGGGAGCGAGACGAGTACCTGGCTACCAGCAGCTCATCCGGGCCGATTTCCGGCGTGAGGCCGCGCAGCACGTCGGCTGTGGCCCGCCCCCGCCGGATAATATGCCAGGGTTCTGCCGCGCTCGCCAACCAGGAGCGCCCCCAGAGCAGTTCCGACTCGACATTGCTCTTGATCTCACCCTGAGCCAGCAGAATGCTCTCGCGCAACCGTTGAATGCGTGGCGTTGGTTCCATGACAACACCTCCTGTGTAAACTGGGCGTCCTGCTCAGCCGTGGCGCGCCTGAATCCCAACGCTTTGGGCCACCTGGGTCAGTTCTTCCATAACCTCTTTCGAGGGGCGTTTCAGTTCTCTGGCTCGATAGTCCAGATCGAGGCTATCGTACTTGCTGGTTGCCATCGGATGGAAGGGCAACAGCTCGTAGTAGAGCAGGTTGGGCAGGCGGCTGGCGAACTCGGCGATGGCGCGGATGTCGTCGGCATTGTCATTGACGCCGGGGATGATCGGCGTGCGGACGATCAAGGGCTGCGGTTGCTGGCCCAGGCGTATGGCGTTCTCTAGAATGCGCTCGTTGGGCACGCCGGTGCATTCCTTGTGGCGGGCCGAGTCAATCAGCTTGATGTCCATCATCACCAGGTCAACGACGGGCAAGAGGGAGGCGATGCGCTCCCAGGGGAAATTGGCCGCTGTCTCGATGGCTGTGTGGACCCCTTGCTGGCGACACTGTTCAAGGATCGCGTAGGAGAATTCCAATTGCAGCAGAGGCTCGCCGCCAGAGAGGGTTACCCCGCCGTTGGAGGTCTCGTAAAAGGGCTTGTCGCGCAGGACCTCTTCGACAACTTCTTCCACGGTTTTGGTTTCGCCGACGAGCACCAGGGCTTCGGCGTAGCATGTCTCGGCGCAAGCGCCGCAGCCGACGCATCGCTCGCGGTAAAAGACACGCTCCCCGTCTACTATGGCATGCG